>BNZN01000016.1 GCA_026001145.1 Clostridia bacterium
GAAAATCGCGCAAGAATCCCGAGGAACCAACGCAACCGAAAAGACCAAGATACAAAGTGCCGTCGCTTATGTTTCCTGACGCCGCTGTTAAGGTTAGTCCGATTAACGCATGACCAGCACCATCGAATGTTGCGTTGAATGGGTGGTCCACTGTGCCAATTGGTCGAAAGTTTGGGTCTTCCGTTGCTGGCGACTGGAGAGCCGGCGACCGCTTTCGTCGGCGCCCTCGCCGCTTCATTTTCTGGCACGGCAGAGTGTTGTGCCTCAGCGGGAACCGTCGCAACGAGCGAAGTGTCCGGCGCATGCGGCGGTTTTTGCGGCGTCTTGACAGGGTGTATAACTTTTTGTAGCGCGGACGCGACAGGGCAACAACAGCCGCCGTCCGGACAAGACGCTGGCATTCTGGTTGGCCTTTGCAACGCGACCGGCAGCATCAGCGGATGCTGGAGCAGCGGCAGGCGTTACGGTGGCGGCGCGAATTACGGAGAATTCACTGAGGAGACAGCCACAGCGTGGTTTGCGCCAGTGATAGCGGCGCGTTTTCTGTCAGGTGGGTTAGTTGGTTGCGTTGTTCCTGGCGCTGCTGGGCAGGCGAGCTTTGCTGTTCTTCATGCAATTCCGACAGCTCCTTTTCTCGGGAAACCTGCGGCGGGGATAGGAGACGGACCAGCATTGGCTATCGGCAGGGTTGCTGGCGTTGAAGGCTACGGCGGAGGCAGCGATTACCCGGGAGTCGCTACTGTGTATCTACCAAGAGGCGTTTACCAGGCACCTGCTTCGTGGGATGTTGCTTGGGAGCCCTCCAACACGAGTACACAAATGACGGAGGCAGCTTTTCTAACGCAGCTGAATGGTGTGCTGCAAACGCAGGGATTGACGACACATCGCTTTGTTGCCGACATCGGAGTTACCGGCACCTTCTGGGAGGGTGACTTTTCATTTACCTTCACCGATTGGGTCAATGATGGCTATGCTATTCTGGATTGGGAGGTGCCTGGCGTGTATCCTGTTTACCCGGGTGGGGAGACCTACACTTTCAAAGCGTCTGCTGACCCAGGTGGCAGCATAACAACAGGTGGCGAATCAGTTGTTGATGTTTTGGCCGGTTCAATCGGCGATTTGCCCGTTACCATAACGCTCTGGCCTGGCTGGGAATTGAAAAATGTTCGGCGTGAAGGGAATGTATACACACCGCCCAACAAAGAAGTAGATGGCAACGTCATAAGGTTTAATTATCCATTGGAATTAGTCACGCAGGACACAAACATACAAGCCAACTTTGCGCGCAAAGGAGTGAATCACGGTTCCGGGCCTTAAATAACATAACAAAATCTCGAAATGCTTTTGGAAGGCACCGAGACTATAGTTAAATTCAAGGCGAGAAAGAGACCTTGAAAAAAGGGATCAGTTCGAAAAATCCTAGCTCTCAAATGATTGCTTTGCAAACGCAAAAAAATTAAAAATTTTCCGCTGGGGGTATTGACAAATACGAATAAGGTGCTATACTATAAACTATGAATTAGCACTTTCTCGGTCTGAGTGCTAACTGTAAAATAAATATAAATATAGTGTAAAGGAGATGGTAAGCATGGCAAAGCTAATCCCGTTCAACAGGAAGCATCCTGATTTCTTCAAAGAAACTTCCGGAAACTTTTATAACGTGCTCGACGACTTTTTTGGTGATGTCTTGCCTTCATTCGGTGGGTTTTGGCCTGCGGGCAGAAATCTTATGAGAGACACATTCAAAATTGATGTAAAAGAAACCGATAAGGAATATTTTATTGAGGCGGAGCTTCCCGGTGTGAGCAAGGAAGAACTGAATTTAAGCCTTAATGAAGGAAGCCTTTGCATTTCGGTTTCCAAAGATCGGCATGTGGATGAAAGCAAGAAAGATTATATTCACAAAGAAAGGCGTATCAGTTCAATGAGCAGATCAATTTATCTGCCGGATGCAAAACTCGAAGAAGTTAAGGCAAAACTGAAACATGGGCTCCTTGCCATTACAGTTCAAAAACAAGAGAAGCCGCGCAACTCGATCAGTATCGATATAGAATAGTTTTCAGAGACGTCTTCGTGTTAATGGCATGGGGACGTTTCTCTTTTCCACATCTTGCCACTTTATAAAACATTAACCAGATTATCAGTTGAATGGAGGAAGGAGGGGAGATGTCACGCCAACCTGGAATCCATGGCACGGTTGCCAAAAAATAAGCCCGGGATGTTTGAATTGCTATGTTTATCGGCTGGATGAAAAATTTGGAAGAAACAGTTCTGTTGTCACAAAAACCAAAAGCTTTGATCTGCCGATAAGGCGCTATAACAACGGAGAATATAAGCTTAAAACAAAGGATATAATTTATACCTGTCTTTCATCTGATTTTTTCTTGAGAGATGCCGATGTTTGGCGACGAAACATCTGGGATATGATTAAGGAACGTGCCGACTTGGAATTTTTCATAATCACGAAAAGGATTGACCGTTTTCACGTCAATTTGCCAGAAAACTGGGGTGCTGGATATGAAAATGTTACGATTGCCTGCACTGTAGAAAATCAAGACAGAGCTAATTTTCGGTTGTCGATTTTTTTAAGTCTCCCAATAAAACACAGGGTAATTGTATGTGAACCACTGTTGGAACAGATCGATTTTTCACATTATCTTGGTGATGGCATCGAAGAAGTTAGTATTGGAGGCGAATCAGGTAACAAGGCCAGAATTTGTGATTTTGATTGGGTTTTGGACATTCGAGATCAATGTCAAAAGGCCAAAGTTGATTTTTACTTTCGGCAAACAGGGGCTCTTTTCAGGAAAGAAAATAAAGTCTATAAAATAGACAGAAAACATCAGCAGATTCAAGCCCAGAAAGCCAATGTTGACTATAGGGTTCAATGAAAAGTTGGGGCGGCAAAACTTAGGAAGAACGAACCTGCAATATAATTTTTAGAAAAACTTCAAAAATCCAAAATTTTATTGAATCAGATCTTGTAATTTATTTCAACATGTGATAGAATGGTTGTATAGCAGGTGTGGACGTTTGTTTCGTCCATTTGTTGCTAAATATTTTTGTTTGTAAAGGAGTATCTTTATGAAGAAAGTACCTTTGTTGTTAGTTTCAGCTGCGTTGATGTCACTTCTGACGCTGTCTCTTGCTAGTGCGGACGAGCCAGCGACCACGGAAGCTTCGACACCGGCAAAAAAAGTCGAGGTTAAGGAAGTCGAGGTTAAGAAAGATGAGACTTCTACGTTGCCGGCTGAGGGTGAAGGCACCACCACATCAACGGAAGGCGCTGCGTCAACAGATAGCGCTGTCCCACCGGTAAGTGAACCAGACACGACGGTAGCGAGGGGTGGAGCTGTCAGCAATATCCTTGCTCCTTCAGTTATGTTAGCGGCTTGGGGTTGCGGTCTTGTTGCAACCAAAGTTGCAAAAAAGAGATAAGAAATGCCCAAATCGTTAGTGACGGTCACCAGCAGGTGGTGACCGTCACGGTGCGTGGATACGGCATTAAGTGTGGATGTGGCCCTAGGTTTTGAGCCGAATTTTAAAGGAATCCATTCAGTCACGTTTTTGGCGGTATAGCTCAGTTGGTTAGAGCATTCGGTTCATACCCGGAGGGTCGTTGGTTCAAATCCAACTACCGCTACCACGCCGTTTGGTCCGTTGGTCAAGAGGTTAAGACACCGCCCTTTCACGGCGGAATCGGGGGTTCAATTCCCCCACGGATCACCATAAAAGTTGATTTTTTAAATCATACTATAAAACTTATTTTTGTTTGATTTGGGGAGAGTGACAGTTTTGACTGCTTTTGAAAAGTTGAGCGACCTGCTTGTTGATCAATTTGGGGTTTCACGAGAAATCATTAATCTTAAATCTACTGTTGAAAGCTTGGAGCTGGATTCTTTGGAAGTTGTGGATTTGATTGGGATTTTGGAAGATGAATTTAATATTACTATAGATGATGATAAATTTGACGAACTTAAATATATAAGCGATATAATCAAACTTATTGAGCAGGTTGATTAAGGGAAATTTATTACATTGCTTTCCAAGCCTTCCGAAGTTCAAAACGAGTTCGTTTTCTCGCTTGGTTAGGCTGTGCGTTTGTTTTCCAGACATTCCGAAACTTAAGACAAATTCTCTTTCTCGAGCTTTTCTTGGGTTTCACCAGCTCGCTTTTCAAGAAACAAACCAGGGAGAGGACCTAGATTTTCTCTCCGCGAACCTCTCCACAACGCTTTTCCCCAAAGTCTGGGGTGTTTTGATTTAAAGGTGTAAACATGGAAAAGTGGTGTGTGTGGCACGTTGATTGGCAGCAGGGAAGAGGGTTTGCATGAAACAGAAAGTATATGATTTGTTAGATGAATTGAATATTGCTTATGAGATTGTTGAACACCCTCCACTTCACACTCAAGCTGATGGCGAAAAGTATGATTTGAAATTTGACGGAACTGTGTGCAAAAACCTTTTCATACGCAACAAAAACAAGAGCGCATATTATCTTGTTGCCCTCCCGGTTGATAAAAAGGTTGATTTGGCGGCTTTGCAAGAAGTTTTGAGCGAAACAAAGTTGAGCTTTGGTTCGGAGGAAGCGTTGGAGAAAAAGTTAGCTATAAAAAGTGGTGCGGTTTCAATTTTCAATGTTGTGAATGTGGGCGAAACAGACGTGCAGTTCATTATTGACAATGATATTTTAGAATCTAAAAGGGTAGGGTTCCATCCTAACGATAACACGGCAACGATTTTGTTGGCACCAAGTGAGATTTGCAGGGTTTTGGACAATTATAAAGTTGGTTATAAGTTTATTGATATAGAGTAATTGGACGGTTTGGTAATTGCTTTAGGTAGGCGATATAACCAAACCTATTGGGCAGGTCGATTAGGGAATTGTCGCATTCTGGCCAAATGCAATGTTCGAAAGAAAGGGATTTTTGTGGCTTCTCTTATCTGTTTGGTTTCAAAAAACAAGCTGCTGGACCTGGCAAAAATTCAAGTACACAACCAAAGAGAAGATCTCGCGGACGGTTTGGTGATTGCTCCGGAGAGAACCTACTTGAACCGTCGCTTACATGAGGTTGCTGGAGATTTTGGTGTTGTAAAATTGAAATATGAATCGGAATATAAAAGCGTCTTGAAAAAATACTATAGTGGGCAAAGAGCTGTTAGAAAAGACGCAACAGTTTTGTGCTCCTTGTTTGTTACCTCAAACAAGAGCTTTTTTGAGGGCAAAGAGGAAGTAGAAATCAGGCGTTTTTTTGAGTGTAATTATAATTTTCTGAAAGACTATTTCGGCGAACACAAAGTAATTGATGCGGTTGTTCACATGGACGAACGCATCCCGCACATGCGCTTTTGCTTTGTGCCAATGACCAAAGACGGTCGACTTTCTGCCAAAGAGATATGTGATCGCAGGGGGCTTACCCTTCTTCACGCCAAAGCCCTTGCCAGCATAAAAGAAAATGGGTTTGATATTACGAAGTCGGATGACGTCTATAGCCCACTCAAAATGGCAGAAGATCTTAAACGAAGCATTCTAGTTAAAGAAGTTCAAAAACTTGAAGAAAAATTCACCGAATGTAAAAATATCGACAAATCAATTAGGTCAATCGATGAAATCCCATTTAAACGCAGCAAAATGCCGTTTAGGGACGAAATGGTTTCTTTGACAGATGAGAATTTTTCCAAAATAAGAAGTGTTGCACGTTTCGGAGTTACTGTGCAAAGTGAATTTGACAGGCTTGCAAAAGAAAATGAACGATTGCATAGCCGTTACAATGACCATGTTGTTTTGATTAATGAATTAAGAATGCAGATTGCCGAAATAAGCAAAAATCGTGACGATCTGCTACGTGAGGGAATGGAAATGCTAAGGGTAATAAAATCCCACAACGGGCTAAACGATTTATATAATTACGTAAAAAACTCAATGAAAGAACAGAAAAACAAAAAATAATTGCCAAATTTAGGAGGATGGTGTTCAATTAACAGTCAGCTCAGGAGATGGTTATTCTTGGGGATCGGCACTTTGTTTGTAAGCTTCGGAATAGCCCTTATGCTTAAATCTGGAAGGGGAATGGACACAATTAGTGCTCTTGCAGCTGGCATTCAAGCAATAGTGAGCAGGTTCTTTCCGATATCCCTTGGAACGGCGATAATCACCGCGCAGATCCTTGCGTTTCTTGTTGTTGCGGCCTGGAACTTCCGGGAATTAAGAATAGGCTCTGTTATCTCTTTTTTGCTGGTTGGCCAGTTCGTTAATTTCTTTGGATTTTTGTTGAGGCATTTCACAACTCCCAACCTTGTAATTTCCATTTGTTTGTTATTTTTTGGCATTCCTTTCTTGGGTGTTGGCATTGGGCTTTGCTTGGCCACTAACCTCGGTGCCACGCCGCTTGACCTTATTCCCAACCTTGCTGCAAGAACGATGAACAAAAAAATCGGCCCAGTCCGCATATGTGCAGACATAAGTTATGGCATAATTGGTGTTATTTTGGGAGGGAAAGCCAGCATTGGACTCGGAACAATTCTTTGCATGCTGTTCATAGGGCCCTGCATTGGGAAGACAATCGGGTTTTGTAATAAACATTTCCCTGGATTAGCAGGTCATGACTGACGTATGAACAAGTTTAAGAATTTTTTCACTTGCTTTCCAAACATTCCGAAGTTCGGAACAAATTCGCTTTCTTGTACTTTTCTTGGGTTTCGCCAAGAAAAGTACCAAAAGAAACGAACCAGGGGGAGATTGCGAACTCCTCCCCTGGATCCTCTCTACAACGCTTTTTTCCAGAGTCTAAGGTGTTTGTTTCGAAATTTTGAACTCCCTTCATGCAAACAGCCGTGAAAAGAACTGTTTTACCTGCCGGTTGGCGCTTTGCCTTTTCTGGCGAATTTGCGAAATTTGCCATTACCGTGATCAACCAAACAGCATAGCAGAAATCAAAAACAAAAAACAAAGGCTCGGAGTTGATTGACGACTTCGAGCCTTTTTGTCTTTGCCACGTCTTTACAAACAAGCTTAGATGAGAAGAGTGGGAAGAGTTTGAAATCCAGGCTCGGATTTGTTTTTTAGTGAAGGTCAACGGGAAGGAGTCATCATCCCCAAATTTGTTTCTTTTGAAAGTGAGTTTTCAAAACAAAACAAAAGAAAAGTTCGAGAAAGCGAATTTGTTTTTGGATTCGGAATGCTTGGAAATAAAAGTTTTTTTGTCTCGAAATTCGGTATTATTTCGAAAAAGTCATGAAGTGTTGAGTTAGGTACCAACGATAATATTCCCCTTCTTTCTTGCAATAAACTCCTACTCCAGTGTACTCAAAATCGCCAATCATGGCTTCATAGTGCTTTTTACTTTTTTTGAATCCGTCAAATATCGCCTGTGGGGTCGGAATTCTTTGTTGTAGCCCTTTTTGTATATTTTCCCCCCACCTTTGCTTATTTTTTATCTTATATTTGGCTTCGTCAAAAATTGTCGCCCAATCATCTCCGTTAGATCGTTTATGTTCAAAATAATTGTGCTTATACATCTCTTTTGACCTTGCTCGAGCTGCGTTTCTCAAAACATTTTTGACCTTTAAGATTTTGAGTGGCTCTTCTCCGTTTTCTTCTCGTTCTTCGTTGATTTTTTCTCGTTCTTGATTCACTAATTTAATGACTTCACGTTCAAGTTTTAGGCAGTTACCATTACTGTTTACCTTATAATTTGTTTCATTCTTCATTCTCTCAGTGTTCCTCATTATGGCATTTGATTTATCTTGCAAACGCTGAGAAAATCCGGCAAAAGATAAATTTGCAGAGATGAATACCATAAAGCAAGAAATTGCCATAAAAAGTCTTTTTTTCAGAGTCATAACCACAAACCACCTCGCTTTCACTTTTGTTTTTTTGGATGGACAGCATCAAAACATATCAGAGCGCTTTTTCTTCAAACAGGTTAGTGCTTTTAACTATAACCTCATCTAAGCGCTCAAGATATTCCCTTTTTAGTGGAACAATTTCGGAGATTATAATGTTTTCATCTTCATAAATCACTTTAATTTTTTTGAATTTGATGAGGTTCCCCTCCTTAACAAAAACCCCTTTTTCTCCGTTTAAAAACCTGACTGCAGAAATCGGGCACTTAAGACCTTGTATTTTCCCTGTGCAAATGTTGACCTTGGGCATTCTGAGCCTTGCCAGCCCGCCATTCATATAGTTGCTCTTAAACACCAAGAACTGTTTTCCAGGAGTTTTTGCAGCAATACACTTTTCTGGTACGGCAGGAATTTTTTGCCCGCCTTTAAAACCAAAATTCAAGGCTATTTTGTTCTTGTTCTTAAGAATGTTTTTAGCGTCAACTTCATCAACCAAGACTAACATATACCAATCGTAATTCGTGACTATTTTGGCCCCAAAAACCTCTTTCTTTGCTTTCATTTGTTTTTGCATGTTTTCATAAAGCTGTTCTAAATTAGGCTTTGGTCCCGGGGTTTCTGTGAAAATCTCACTTGCTTTCAGTGATTCTTCATATCCATCCATAGATCTGAAAAAACATCCCGTAAAATTTGTTGTTTCACCCACAGTTTGCCCCTTTTTGTTTTCAAGATCTTTGATCCTTGAATCTAAATCTGCAACCCTTTTTGAGTAGCTACTCTCTTTTCCGGTTGCCAACCTCTTTTTGTTAATCAACATTAAGACTTTCAAAGCGCTTTCTCTTGCTTTGTCGAAATCTATGTCTCTTACATTTTTCACTAACTCAAGCAGGGAGTCTGAAGGGGACTTCATCATGATTTCAGATGAATTATAAATCCCACTGACGTGCTGCGTCAGCTCAGCCAATCGGTCTCGTTGTTCTTTTAAGTTGGCAATTTCATTTGCAGGACGCACACCCGATTCGCTTTTATAAATGGTCAACAAGCGATGATTCTTCTGAATATGCTCTCCATCTTTTTTGGTATATTCAATTGTTGCACTAGCTCCATATTTTTCCCCCAGACTTATAGATTTTTCGTCTCTGACTATCAGTCCCGTTGTTTCTGGTAAGGAAAGCAGATGGGTGCACTCGCACACCACAGTGGTTTCATAATTTTTATTAGGCCTAACCCAATAAAAACAAGTTACAAATGCAGCAAACCCAAGTACCACCGCTAACATCTTGAATTTGTTGCTCTTCCTGCCACCGGACATAAAACATCTCCTTATAAGTTAAGCCCTCAACTTTGGGTATTCTCCAAGCTTTCGATAAAGTTTGCAATAAGTCGCCCTGTCATTTCTACATCTGCCAAATTCACGCACTCAATCGGCGAATGCATATATTTGATGGGGATCGAAATAAGCATTGCCTTTCCTGAAGCTGAGAAACTATCTGCGTTTGTTCTTGTTTTACTTCCCATAACCTCGAATTGGAAGGGTATTTTTTCTTTTTTTGCCAGTTTTTCAAGTTCACTCTTCAATTCGTGGTTTAGAACGGGCGAAATGCCCAAAGCAGGACCCTTTCCCAACCTAGGCTGTTTGAAATCTTCACCATCGCCTGATCCAAAGGTCGTATCCACAACAATCACGTGGGTTGGGTTTAGGGAATTCACAGCGCATTGATATGCTTCGCTTCCAACCTCTTCCATCGCACTGAATATAACATTAACTTCTGTTCTCTGAAGTTTTTTCTTTCTGAGTTCTTCAAGGACATAAATGAGTGCAGCACAACCGGCTCTATTATCCATAGCCTTGCCGGAATAAACATTGCCTTCAAGTTTCAGAAATCTGGATTTCAAAACGATTTTACTTCCAATTGGGATAAGCTCGGTGGCTTTTTCAAGGTTATACCCGATGTCGATACAAGTATCTGTCACGTCAGGCAATTTCCAACTTTCCCTTCTCTCGGGTTGCAGATGAGGTGGAACTGTGCAAACCACACCGGGCAATTTTTTCTTCCCCAGAACGATAACATCAGCACCAAAAAACACTTTTGGGTCGAGCCCACCACAGGAAGTAAGTTTCAAGAAACCATCTTTCGTTATGTTGGTTACTATCATTCCAACTTCGTCAAAATGAGCATCCAAAACAATCTGGAATTCCGGTTTATTTAAGGTATTTCTTTTCACAATAATATTCCCAAGGTTATCTTTTCTTACTGCACCATAAGATTCAACGAGTGGGAAGAGGCCGGTTTCTTCGACTTCGTCACCAGAAACACAAGTTAAATTGCACAATTTTTTAAGAATGTTTTCAAGCTTCACAAAAATCCTTCTTCCCTATACTTTTTTCTGGTGGTATCTTGTTTGTATGCATTGCAAAACCTCAAATTCCATCACATATTACAGGTATTGAAAAAGAGTGAGGAGTTCTTCATCCCCCAATTTGGTTCTTCTTGGAAAGTGAATGTTCGAAGGGCGGATTCCGTAAATCTCATCCACAAAAATTGTTTCTTTTGGAACTTTTCTTGACAATTCAAGAAAAGTTCGAGAAAGCGATTTGCTTTGATTTTCGGAATGCTTGGGTTTTGAGCTCTAGAAAGCTTGGAAATTGGAAAGCAAATGAAAATAAATGAAAGTTTTTGTATGCTACCAGTTACTGGTGGCGTTGATTTTCTAAATTCCAGAACTGTTTAAAATGAGCTAGCGTTTTGACGTCACATTCCAATCTGTCAACCAAATATTTTTCGGTTAAACTTCCTAGTCGACACAAGTTCTCTTCGGAAAGCTCAAAAGAAAACATTTTTTTGCCAGAGGAGCGAATAATGAAACTCATCGCTGCCAAAATGTCGCCCGAAACCAAAAAACACTCATTATTTTTCGAATTAACCAAGCAACCACGTCGCGAAGAAAAAAACTTTCCATCACCGTTAAGATTTGGCAAAAAACCAAGTAAACACGCAATTTTGAGCTCAAATGCCGCTTTCACCAGCAGGAAATTCTTTTTTTTCAACGCCAACAAGTGAAATGAACAAATAACCAAGTCAAAAAGTAACTCAAAATCATCAGATTGAGACATTGTTTCGCAAAAAACTTTACAAACAACCTCGCAAAAATAAGAAGCCAAAACAAAAGAAACAACGTCGCTTCTCAATCCCCAAAAAGCTTCTTTTATCTCTGCCAGATTGACCCGGAATGCTTCTTTGCCACGAAATAAGACAAAATCGGAATAACAAAACAGTTCGGTTGCAACAAATCCGCCACCGCTGGTTTTTTCTTTGTCGAAAACACGAATCAATCCGCGATCATTCGTTAGAATCCAAAGCAACCGGCTATCATTCCCGAATTTCTTGACCTTTACGATTACCCCGGATGTTTTAATCAACACTCAATTCACCAATTTTCAAGCACCTCAAAAATCTCAAAATATTTATGGATGGCCCTGATTTTCTTTTATTTTTAGGTTCATTATACCTCAGGTCTTCATCGATTGCAAGCGTGAGTTCATAGGTCTAAGATTGCCGTATATATTGCAATTTTACAGTTATCTGTGATTATGCCTTTAAAAGGACTTGCTTTTTGGAAAAAGTTGTTGTAAAATAGAAAGGTGTGGCCTAAAAAGGGGAGACACGTGGCTGTGATTTGGATTGGGTTGGGGTTAGAAATATTGTTGTGAGGGAGCGGTTTTTGGATGTCTGGAGAAAAAAAAATGAGGATAAAATTAAGGGGATATGATCATAGTCTTGTGGACTTGGCATCAGAAAAAATCGTGGAAGTGGCAAATCGTTTTGGAGCATTGGTATCTGGGCCGATTCCATTACCAACAAAAAAAGAAATAATTACGATTTTAAGATCGGTTCATAAACACAAAGATAGCCGCGAGCAGTTCGAAATTCGGACACACAAAAGATTTCTTGATGTGTCTAACATAAGCGACGAGGCTGTGAAGGCTCTGGTGGGTTTGGAGTTGCCGACGGGTGTAGAAATTGAAGTAACTATGTGATAAAATTTTGTGCGAGTGTGTAGGTAAGAGCAAGTAAGTTTTGCGTAAGATAAAGTTTTTTTGTAAAAGAAAGTTTTCGGGAATCTGCTTGAACCAATAACCAGGAGGAAGTTAAGATGAAAAAGTTTATCATGGGTAAGAAGATTGGGATGACCCAGATTTTTACAGAAGAGGGGAAAGTGGTTCCTGTTACTGTGCTGGAAGCCGGACCTTGTGTGGTTACTCAAAGAAAGACGATGATGAAAGAGGGATATAATTCAATTCAGATTGGATTTGGAGATGTTTCTTTGGGGAAGCTTTCGAAGCCACGAAAAGGGCTCTTTGAAAAGTCGAATCTTGGCGGCAAGCGGTTTTTGAAAGAGTTTCGCTTGGATGATTGCGGACAGTTCAGCGTTGGTGATGTTGTTAAAGTGGATAGCTTTGCAATTGGGGACAGCGTTGACGTCTCTGGAATAAGCAAAGGCAAGGGATATGCCGGGCCGATTAAGCGTTGGAATGCGCATAGGCTTAAAGAAACACATGGAACAGGGCCTGTGCACAGGCATGGTGGATCGCTTGGAGCGGCCAGTGACCCTTCCAGAGTTATGAAGGGGAAGAAAATGGCAGGTCATCTTGGTGCCGAAAAAGTAACGGTTCAGAATTTAAAAGTTGTGGACGTTGACGTTGAAAATAATCTGATGTTAATTAAAGGAGCGGTTCCGGGCCCAAGAGGTGGCGTAATTTGTGTTATTGACAGTAAAAAGGTTTGAGAGGGGGATTTTTGTGCCCAAAGTTAATGTGGTTAACAAGCAAGGCAAGAAGGTTGACGAGTTGATGCTTTCTGATTCGATTTTTGGAATTTCGCCGAATGTTAGTGTTATGCATATGGCGGTGGTGAATTTTTTGGCGAATCAGCGGCAGGGTACTCAATCCACTCTCACAAGAGCCGAAGTTAGAGGCGGGGGTAAAAAGCCCTGGAGGCAGAAAGGTACAGGGCGTGCGCGGCAAGGTTCAATCAGATCACCACAATGGAGGACTGGTGGAATTGCGCTGGGGCCAAAGCCGAGAGATTACAGCTATTCGCTTACTAAAAAAACAAAGAGGTTGGCTTTGAAGTCGGCTTTTTCTTCGAAGTTTTTGAGCAACGAATTGATTGTTTTAGACGAACTGAAACTGGTTGAATATAAAACGCGGGATATTGTTTCGGTTTTGAAGGCATTAAAGACCGAAAAGAAAGTTTTGATTGTTTTGCCTGAAGTTGATAGAGTGACAGTAAAAAGTGCCAGAAATATCGAAAAAGTTAAAACAACCTATATCAATACTTTGAATGTTTATGACGTTCTGAACTGCGATCACCTTATTATTGTTAAAGATGCGGTTGCCAGAATAGAGGAGGTGTATGATTAGGTGGAAAGTGCTTATGATGTTATAATTAAGCCTATAGTAACTGAAGCTAGCATTAAGCGTTTGCAAGAAAAGAAATACACCTTCAAAGTGGCAAAAAACTCGAACAAAATTGAAATTGCGAGAGCGGTGGAAGAAGTTTTCGGGGTTAAGGTGAAAAAAGTCAACACGATGAATGTTATGGGTAGGCAAAAACGATTTGGTAAGCAGGTTGGAATTAAGCCTGATTGGAAAAAAGCGATTGTCACTCTTACGCTGGATTCGAAGGGTATTGAATTTTTTGAAAGCCTGAATTAATCAAGGCCTTGGGATTTTGGTTTGAAAAGTAGCAAAAGCGAAAAAATGGTGAGAGTAACCTTTTGTGAGGAGAGTGAGTTGGTTTGGCAGTTAAAAAATATAAACCGGTTACCCCTTCAAGGCGGCATATGTCGGTTGTTGATTATTCAGAGCTTTCGAAGGGTGGGCCGGAAAAGAGTTTGCTTTGTAAGCTCAAAAAAAAGTCCGGGCGAAACAGTTACGGCCGGATAACGGTTAGGCATCGTGGTGGTGGCAACAGGAACAAGTACCGTGTTATTGATTTCAAGCGCAATAAAGTTGGCATTAAAGCAACTGTAATTTCGTTGGAATATGATCCAAACAGGACGGCATTTATTGCATTGATTAAATATACTGACGGCGAGAAGAATTATATTATTGCGCCGCACGGAATCAAAGTCGGAGACGTGGTCGAAGCGGGAATAGGTTCTGACATTAAGCCTGGAAATGCGCTTTGCCTTTGTGACATGCCACTTGGTACGTTTATCCATAACATAGAGTTACACCCTGGAAAAGGGGCTCAGATGGCAAAATCCGCTGGTGTGGTTGCGCAACTTATGGCAAAAGAAGGGGATTATGCGTTGGTTCGTCTGCCATCTGGTGAGCTGCGGAAGGTTAGAGCTAACTGTATGGCAACAATTGGGCAAGCAAGTAATTTGGATCATGAAAATATAAGCATCGGGAAGGCCGGAAGAAAGAGACACATGGGATGGAGGCCGACTGTTCGTGGTTCTGCTATGAACCCTTGTGATCACCCACATGGTGGTGGTGAGGGCAAGGCGCCGATTGGAAGACCAGGCCCGGTGACACCTTGGGGCAAGCCGGCTCTTGGGTATAAGACGAGAAAAAAACATCACAAAACGGATAAGCTTATTGTTAAGCGTTGTAATGCAAAATGAGGGAGGGGAAATTGATTAGTGAGCAGGAGTGTTAAAAAGGGACCATTTGTTAACCCTAAACTCTTGAAAAGAGTGCAGGAACAAAACAAAAGTGGCGACAAGAAAATTTTGAAAACCTGGAGCAGGGCGTCAACAATATTCCCCGATTTTGTTGGTCATACATTTGCGATTCATGACGGGCACAAACACGTTCCAGTATATGTTACTGAGGATATGGTAGGGCACAAGCTAGGGGAATTTGTTGCAACAAGAACCTTCAGAGGGCACACTGGTTCAAAGAAATCTAACACGGGGAAATGAGTGTTTGGGTTTTGATGGTTGGTTCGAAAAGGGAGGAGAACGGCTTTTATGGAAGCAAGGGCATATCTTAGGCATCTTAGGATTGGGCCGAGAAAGGTTCAGATTGTTTTAGATCAAATTAGGAACAAACCAATCAATGAAGCGGCCGCGATTTTGAAACACACATCGAAGTCTGCCTGCGAGCCGTTGTTTAAACTTTTGAAGTCTGCTGTTGCTAACGCTGGGAACAATCATGACATGAATGTTGAAAGCTTATATATTGCGGAGTGTTTTGTTTGCCCCGGGGCGGTTCTTAAGAGAATGAGGCCGCTATCACACGGGAGATCAACAAGGATTTTGAAGAGAACGTCGCATATAACGATGGTTCTTAAGGAAAGGTGAGGCAAAAAGATGGGCCAAAAGGTTAATCCGCATGGCTTGCGGGTCGGGGTAATCAAAGGTTGGGATTCCCAGTGGTATGCAAACAAAAAGAACTTTGGGAAATATCTGTTTGAAGATTACAAAATTCGAAAATTCTTGAAGAAAAAGCTTTATGATTCAGGAGTTCCACGGATAGAGATAAAAAAGGACGCAAGCAAGGTAAGAATCAACATTTATTGCGCGAAGCCTGGCAGAGTGATTGGCGAAGGTGGGAAAAATATTGAACAGGTGCGTTTGGCGTGTGAAAAGCTTGTCAACAAAGATAGCTCAGAAAAGAAATCTGTGTATCTCAACATAGTGGAAGTTAAAAGCATTGATAAATGTGCTCAGTTGGTGGCGGAAAATGTGGTGTTGCAGTTGGAAAAAAGAATCTCGTTCAGGCGTGCCATGAAACAATCTATTCAACGTGCGATGAGTACCGGGGTTTTGGGAATTAAGATCATGGTTGCCGGAAGACTTGGCGGAGCGGAAATAGCAAGAAGTGAGCACTATCACGAGGGGACGATTCCGCTGCAAACACTTAGAGCTGATATTGATTACGGTTTTGCGGAAGCTAATACTACGTATGGAAAAATTGGCGTTAAGGTTTGGATTTATGTTGGTGAGGTTTTGAAAGAATCCAAAAAGAGGGATCTAAAGGAAGGAGGCCAGGATACTAATGCTTCTGCCTAAAAGACCTAAGTATAGGAAGATCCACAGGGGAAGGATGAAGGGCGTTGCCCTGCGGGGCAATAAAGTAACTTACGGTGAATTTGGCCTTCAGAGTTTGGAGCCGGCTTGGATAACTTCGGCACAGATTGAGGCGGCGCGTATTGCGATGACCCGTTATATCAAGCGTGGTGGCCAGGTTTGGATTAAGATCTTTCCGGACAAATCGGCGACCAAAAAACCTGCCGGTGTGAGGATGGGTTCTGGAAAAGGGAATCCGGAATATTGGGTTGCGGTTGTAAGGCCAGGGCGCGTTATGTTTGAGATGAATGGTGTTTCTGAAGAAAATGCCAAAGAAGCAATGAGACTTGCCAGCCATAAGCTTCCCGTTAAGTGTAAATTTGTGAGAAAAGCGGATCTTGAAGGGGGAGACAACGGATGAAAGCTCAGGAACTTCGCGAACAAACGATAGAACAGCTGAATGGAAAGCTTTCAGAGTTTAAAATTGAACTTTTTAATTTGCGCTTTCAACATGTTATAAACCAACTTGATAATCCTATGCGAATTAAAGCTGTGAGAAAAGACATTGCGAGGATAAAAACGATTGTTACTCAAAAGAAAAATCAGAAAGGGGAGAGGGAAGTCTAGACTATGGCTGAAAGAAACCTTAGGAAAACCCGAGTAGGCAAAGTGGTAAGCAATAAAATGGAAAAAACAATTGTGGTTGCAGTGGAAGATAGTGTTAGACATCCTCTTTACAAAAAGATTATCAAAAGAACAGTTAAATTCAAGGCTCATGATGAGAAAAATGAGTGTTATATCGGAGATCGCGTTTCTATTATGGAGACGAAGCCTTATTCCAAAGAAAAAAGGTGGCGGCTTGTTGAAGTTTTGGAAAAAGCGAAGTAAGAATGTGATTTTGGGTTTTGCAAAACGATGGAGAAGCGATTGAATAGTGGAATGAGAAGGGGAGGGTTAGCCTCATGATTCAGATGCAAAGTCGTCTTAAGGTTGCCGACAACACCGGGGCAAAGGAGATCATGTGTATAAAGGTTTTGGGGGGCACTCGAAGACGTTATGCTAAAGTTGGGGACATTATTGTTGCGTCTGTGAAAAGAACTGTCCCCGATGGTATGGTAGCCAAGGGTGATGTTATTAGGGCGGTTATCGTTAGAACCAAGTGGACGATTAAACGCAAAGATGGAACCTGTATACGGTTTGACGAAAACGCAGCAGTTATAATCAAAAAAGAGGACAAAACACCAAGAGGAACCCGTGTTTTTGGCCCGGTTGCAAGAGAGCTAAGAGAGAAAAAAGATTTTATGAAAATCTTGAGCTTAGCGCCGGAAGTGCTTTGATGGGGAGATGTTGCTGAATATGAATAAGTTGCATGTTAAAAAGTTCAATTTTAAACTCTGAAAGCTTTCCATTCAGCTGTTCTATCGTTTGTTCGCGAAGTTCCTGAGCTTTCATCCGTTGTCTCCTCCTTCA
>BNZN01000017.1 GCA_026001145.1 Clostridia bacterium
CAGCAAAGAAGCAAAAAAAACAACTGGCGCCAAAAATTTACACACACTGTCATAATAATCCTGTGAATCTGGGAAAAAACATTTAAAGTCTTTCAACTCGCTCGCCATGCAAATATTCGCTTTGTCAGACTCCATCAGATATCCAAGTTGCTCCGCTAACTCCTTGTCCAATTTCTTAAAAACGTAGCCCCTGGTATTATTGCCCTCTACTTCGTAATTCTTAGCAGCAATATAAGCCAAAACATATTTGTTCAGCAAACAAAAAAACAAAACGGCTACTGCCACAATGCCATACACATTAACCCATTTCTTCACAGCCACATAGGGATTGATTAAACAAACAATCCCTTGAATTAACGCTCCAACAAGAGAAAGACTAACCAAACTCTCGCCAGAAGCCTTGAACCTTAAAAGTTGCCGAAATCCACCCAAAACCAAATCACTACTCATTGTGATAGGAATGACCAAAAAAACCACATTCGCAAGAACAGCCGTGGTCTGCATCGGAACAACTCTTAAAAAGTCCGGCAACGCAGAGGACATGGTATTCACAAAAAACAACCACATTAAAACAAGAAAAGAGGCAAAACTAACTGCCAATTGAATACCTAAAAACTTTTTTTTCTTTTTGATCTCACTTAAGAACAAATCCCGCTGCACACCAGCCTCTCTCTGTTTTTCATCCGAAACTTCGGGTAAAAGTCCAACATCCGGGGAAACCCCTACCCTAAAAAATTCACCAAGCTCCATATTCTCATGCCCACTGTCAATTCCGACCTGAATATCATTATTTTCAACAAATACCTCTGCTAACCTTTCACGTTTCTTAGTCAGCCCTTCTTTCGATGCCGCATTAAAACTCTCACTAACCTTGCCTTCTCCAAAATCTTTGATCTTAGTGTCTTTGTCGTCCCAATCTCGCACCAAAGCAGAATTCACAGCATCTTTCAATGGATTTTCATTCCACTTCCTCGGCTTCTGATTCCTCTTCTCCCTTACCTCCTGAAGGATATCATCCACACTAAAATCTTTTCGAACCATAAATATCTCCCTCTAACATAGCAATATCTATAACAACATTTCAATCATGCAAAAATTACTGCTGCACCTCACAAAATTGGGCAACCCTTGCCCTTCTTCGCCATTTTTTGTTTTGCAATCTCTGCCATAATAATTCCCGCAGCCACCGACACATTAAGCGACAAACTCTCACCTGGCATCGGAATTGTCAAAAGCGATGAACTTCGCTCTTTCACCAACCGGCTAACGCCCTTATCTTCAGAACCAACAACAATCGCTACATCGCTCGCAAAACTGGTTTCAAAAAGATCTTCCCCTTCAACCCCTGTTGCATAAACCCATATCCCCGCTGCTTTTAGTTTTTCCACCGTCTCGGCTATGTTTCTCACCATGACAATCGGAACATATTCACAACCACCTGCAGCAATTTTTAGAACAGTCGAAGTTACCCGAACACTTCGATCTTTGGGAATTATCACAGCATCAACGCCAAACACAGCAGCCGTCCTGATTAATGCTCCCAAGTTATGCGGATCTGTCAAATGATCCAAAATCATCAAAAAAAGCCTTTTCCCTAAAGCTTTTTCAGCTTTTTTCAAGATGTCGTCTAATGACGAATATTCAAAATCATTCGTAATAGCCACAACACCCTGGTGAACACCACAATAAAGTGAATCTAATTTTCTTGCATCCACTTCACTCGTTTTAATCTCATTTTGTCGCGCTAATTCCAACAATTCGGAAAACTCTCGTTTTCTGCCCAAAAGAAAGAAAACTTCCTCAATGTCCTTCTTCGATTTCAACGCTTCAAAAACGGCACGCTTCCCCGCTAATGCCAAGCGCTCCTTCATTCTGTTATTATCCATTTGTGGTCTATAAACTCCTGCACTGCAATCCCCACTGGCTTGACATCAGCGCTAAGTTCCAAACCAATTTCATTATAGATATCCCGCGCCCTCTTTGCGATGCCAATTACAAAAAAATAATAGTTAAACTTTTCTTCGCAGATGCTATTCATGTTGAAATTAATCACTTTAAGTTAACCCCTCTTTCATCACCAAAAACCCTCACGGATATCTCGTGCGCGGCTTCCTTAGGGTCATTATTCACAATCACATAATCGAACTCACTCACGCTTTTCATTTCCAACTGTGCAATTTCAAGCCGCTTTTTAATGTTTGTTTCAGCTTCAGTTCCTCTGCCTCTTAATCTTTTTTCTAGTTCTTCCATCGATGGAGGAGCCAAAAAAACCAGCACAGCACCCATTTTTTTTGCTTTAATTTGCAGCGCACCCTGCACCTCTATCTCTAAAATAACATCGCGACCAGCATCAAGATTGTCCACAACACATTTCTTAGGAGTACCATAGTAACTGGAATTATAGCTGGTGTATTCCAACAACATATCGCCCTGAATCAAGGCTTCAAATTCACTCGCCGTTTTAAAAAAATAATTCAAGCCTTCAGTTTCACCATCACGCTTTTTTCGTGTTGTTGCTGAAATTGAAACTTCAAGATTCTCTTTTTTCTTAAAAAGCTCAGAAATAACAGTCCCCTTACCCACTCCAGACGGGCCTGCCAAGACAATCAGTGTCCCAAGTGCCACAAACAACATCCCTTTTCAACTAGCATGAGGTTAGTTTTAGTGCTCTTTCAACTCGTCGGTTCGCGAAACATTGATATAATCTATCTGCTCTGAACGCGTCTTTCGCATCCCCCGCGCTTCAGCCTTTTCTTCCACATTCGACACACTAATCTTATCCTCAAGTTTTGTGCGCAAAATCAACTCCTCACTTTCCAAAATTCCCAAATCTTTCGTGCTTGTATTTAATCGTTCAGTATTTTCGGTAAGCTGAACCCTACTCAGAAGCAAACCTGCAACCATCAGAACGCAAACAAGCCCCACAACATAAAACTTAAGGTCAAAATAAGGTTGCTTCTTACTTCCTTCAACAACACGCAGCTTCGCTTGAACATCTTGCCCAACAGCATAATCGTAACGCACACTTGACTTAGCTGACAATATAAGTCCACCTCCATCAAAATCTAGAACTAGGGTTACTTTTTCCCAGTCCCTTGCCGTTAACCAAAGCTTAAATCTTTTTTATGATTCGAAGTACTGCGCTTCTGGACCGTTTGTTGTTTCTTGTCTCCTCTTCGCATGGGGTAATCGCTCTTTTTGTGACTATCTCCGCCAAGACTTCCCTTCCACACGAACAAATCGGAAAATCCGCCGGACAAATGCAACCGCCAACAAAGCGGCAAAAACTCTTTTTCACCAAACTATCTTCCAATGAATGAAAGGTAATAACACAGAGCCGCCCACCACTGTTTAATCTCTCGAAGCAAGCATTTAAGCCAAGTTTCAGCGAATCTAACTCTTTGTTAACCTCAATTCGTATGGCTTGAAACACCCTTTTCGAGGGGTTTCCACCCCTTCTTCTCGCAGCAGCTGGAATTGAACTCTCAATAATTTGAACCAGCTCTTGTGTTGTTTTAATCAGAGACTTTTTTCTCCTCCTTTCTATGTTCTTTGCAATCTGGGAAGCAAACCTTTCCTCACCATAATCCCGAAAAATCTTAACAAGCTCCGGCAAGGAATACTCATTAACAACATCTCTTGCAGAAACTCCATCTTTTTCCATCCTCATGTCTAAGGCAGCATCTTCTTTATAACAAAACCCCCGCTCCGTATTATCAAGCTGAAAGGATGAAACACCTAAATCCATAAGTACGCCATCTATTTTCTCAATCTCAAGTGAATCAAGAACCTCGTGAATGTCACAAAAATTCTCCCTGACAACAGTCACACTTTCAAATTTCTTGAAGTTGTTCATCAACACTTCCACGGCATCCGGATCACGGTCGATTATAACCAGCCGCCCCTTGTGACCTAACCTCCTCTGAATCTCTTTCGAATGGCCCCCTGCCCCACCTGTGGCATCAACATATAGCCCATCTTTCTTAACATCAAGACCATTCACTGCCTCTTCCAACAGAACACTTTTATGAAAATATTGCAAAAATCACTCTTCCTTAAAGTAACACATTTTAATCATCAACCATTAAAGTTATTCAGCTTGTTTGTCAAATGAATAAAAAAGTCATCATCACCTTGTTCGTTGCCTTTCGAAAAACTCCCGCCCCTATCTCGGGGCACGTTAGGCCTTCCACCGTCCGCTTTTTCGAACTTTGTCGCTATAACGGTTATCTCAACTTCGTCTTTCATTCTCTCGTCAAACGTAACACCCCAAAAGATTTTTGCCGCCGGGTGTGCTGCCTCTTTGATCATGGAATTGGCAAGAGCAGTTTCCGAAAGTCCAATGTCAGGGGACGCAACAAAGTTGACTAATAGCGCCCGCGCTCCATCAATCGAAGTTTCAAGCAACGGACTCGAAACAGCCATTTCCACCGCTTCTCTTGCCTTATCTTTGCCAGAACCTTTCCCCACCCCCATATGAGCATCACCAGCATCCTGCATAACCGCTGCCAAATCCGCAAAATCAAGGTTAATAAGTCCGGTATCTGTAACAATTTTCGAAATGCATAATGTTGCTTGCTTCAAAATGTTGTCCGCTGCCTTAAAAGCATTGGCCAATGTCAGATTAGCATCTGGCAACAAACTCAATCTGTCATTGGGAATAACAAGCAGCGAATCCACATGTTGCCGGAGCTCCAAAATTCCAAGCTCTGCCTGTTCCATCCGGTCACGTCCTTCAAACTCGAAAGGCTTTGTGACAACCGCAACCGTAAGCGCACCCTTTTCTTTGGCAATTTCAGCAACAATCGGAGCAGCACCCGTTCCCGTTCCTCCACCCATTCCCGCCGTAATAAACACCATCTGCGCTCCATGAACACCAGCTTCAATTTCTTCACGACTCTCTTCGGCGGCCTTTTGACCCCTTTCCGGATTTCCGCCAGCACCTCTGCCTTTTGTTGATTTTTCGCCAATAACTATTTTAACCCCCGCAAGAGATCTTTTTAATGCCTGTCTGTCAGTGTTAATCGCTAAAAACTGCACTCCACTTTGATCACTTGGCTCGTCACCAATTTCACCAACAACACCACTATCCACCATCCGGTTTATCGCGTTGCCTCCTCCTCCACCAACACCAATTATCTTCAGTGCAATTATATTTTCTTCCAAACTAGTCTTGTTATTCACAGACATTCACCCGAGCCTCCTCAAATCAAACAAATTTAACATGCCCTACCAACATAAGTTCATTTTACACGGCCTCATCACTGCAATTTCTTACTCTGTTCCTCTGTTTTTTTGTCACTTTTTTTATCATTCACTTCTTCTTTATTATTCACTTCAACGCGATTAACTTCTGGCTTCCAAATCGCCCTTTTTGAGGAAACAAGATCCGTCAAATCCAATTCACCCTTTGTTTCTTCGTTCATGCTGCGAGCAAGCACTGCTGCCAAAGACCTAACTTTGTAGTCTGCTTGATCCATCCCCCCAAACTTGACCTTTATTTTGTGCTCTTCATCTCTACTGTATAATTTTATGTTCTGCAAATCTTCAAGATCATATGTTCCTATATTTTTTAGCCCAGCTCTCTTTATGTAATCACTCAAGACAGTAAAGTCGGAAAGCTTGTCAAGCACTACTTCATCTTCAATTTTTTCACCCAAGATCGGGGTCACTAACTTTACACCCTTTATTATATCCAAGTTTTTATCAATTGTCAAAACATTTTGCTCCAAAATTTTCAATCCCTTACTAAGAACAATATACCCTTCCCCACTTTTCAGCGCACACATCGGCTTCGCGTCGTTCATAACAATCGAAATTGAAATCGGTAATTTCCTTTTGACATCGACATTTTCAGCATAAAGCAAACTTCTTTCAATGTTTTCTCGCACCTTTTTCAAATTGACCCCAAAAATATTTTCATCTCTCTCAAGTCTGCTTGCTTTGAAAATCTGCTCATCGGAATATCTGCTTTTCCCAGAAACCGAAATATTTTTTACTTTGAAGAAAATTCCAAGCGAAAAATAGGCACAAACCAGAATTGTTATGAGCAACAAAAACAAAGAAATCGCTCGGAAGGCTACCCGCTTCCTCTTCCTCTTTCTCTGCCTGGCAATTCTAGTCCTTTTTTCCGCAATATATCTATCCACATGAGCGTAATTATTTTTCTTAATCACAGGACTTACTTTCAACCAACCCTTCAATTATTTCACAAATTCTGTCTGCAGAATCCAAAATAGCCAACTTCGCCATTTTGCCGCCCAAATCTTTCAAACGATCTTTGTCCAAAATTAATGCCTTTATTTCACGAACCAGCCTTCCCTGCACCAAATCTCTTTCTTCCAACATAACTGCCGCACCTCTTTTGAAAAGCACATCTGCATTAAAAAACTGATGGTTGTTCGTCACGTTGGGCGACGGAATCAAAATACAAGCCTTGCCAGCCACCTGAAGTTCCGAAATCGTCATTGCGCCAGCTCGTGCAACCACAAGATCGGCGGCACCAATTAACAGCGCCATATCCGAGATATATCTTCGAATTTCTATATTTTTGTGTAATTTAAAATCAAAATTCTTGCTCTTGAGAAGCGAAATAAACTCGTCATAACCAGCTTCCCCGGTTGCATGAATCCAGTTCAATTCACCAACATCTTTCAAATCTTCAAAATTTAAAAAAACATCTGCAACCGCTTCGTTCAGCCTCTTTGCCCCCAAACTCCCACCAAAAGAAACAACTAAAAATCCCGTCTCAAAAAGATTTAGCGCTCTTTTTGCATCCTTTGGCTTCCACTCACTAAACTCACTTCTAACAGGATTTCCAACAACCGCAATCTTTCCGACCCCTTTGACTCCCTTGCCCTTTTTAAAATGTTTTTTTGAATCTTCCGCAACTAACAACAACACATCCACCTTGTTTTTAAGAAGTCTTGTGGTAAGCCCCGGCGAGTTATTTTGTTCGTGCATAACCGTTTTGATTTTCAAACGATACGCCGCACGTAAAACCGGCGCACACACATAACCGCCAGTTGCAAACACAAGATCAGCACCAAATTTTTGCAAGAGCCTTTTCGCCACTTTAACCGATCTGAAATAATTCAGAACCGCACCCAAATTTCTGCGAATCCCATTCAAATCAAAAGTCCTTGAAAAACCAGAAACATTAAGACCTTCAAAACTTATCCCTTCCTCATTCGCCATCCTCTCTTCCACTGACTCATTCTTTCCAATAAGGAGCACTTCCAGATCTCTGTGTTTTTTCTTCAACTCCTGCAACACAGCAATTAACGGACCAACATGGCCAGCGGTCCCACCACCAGTCAGCACAATCTTAATCTTCGGCGCCCCCCAATCCAGAAAAAACTCAACACTTCAAACTCTATATACTCTTTTTGAGGATCCAAATCTGTCCACCGAAAGAACAATTCCCATCTCACCCAAAAGCATCAGCAAAGACGTTCCACCGTAGCTGAAAAACGGCATACTTATCCCCGTGCTTGGTATTGTGTTTGTCACAACTGCGATGTTTAAAATCGTCTGCAAACCCACATGGGCAATAATCCCCACCGTTAACATGCGCCCAAAATCATCCTGCGTTTTCTTTGCGATTTGAAATCCCCGGTGAATTAATATCACAAACAACAAAATTATTGCAGTCGCACCGACAAATCCACATTCTTCACAGACAACCGAAAAAATAAAGTCATTCTGCGGCTCCGGCAGATAAAGCTGCTTTTGCTTGCTGCCACCAATTCCCATCCCAAAAACTCCACCAGCACCGACAGCATAAAGCGACTGTATTATTTGGAAGCCCTTCCCCTGGGGATCTGCCCAAGGGTCAAGCCAAGAGTCGAGTCGAGGCAAAGCATAATCCGCCACTCCCGGGATAAATATAACAATCATAACAACCGCCACCAAAAACACAGCCACTGCTATAAACCAGAACAAATTTGTTCCACCAACAAACATCATAACAGCACCAATCGAAAAAATGAGTACAGTCCCAGAAATATGGGGTTCCCGTAGCATAAGCAACGCTACAAGACCCATAAGTACAATCAATCTTAAAACCCCATATTTAAAGGTTTTCATTTTGTTTTTATTAAATGCAACAAACTTTGAAATAACAACAATGACCGCAAATTTAGCAACTTCCGAGGGTTGGAACGCGAATCCACCCATACCAATCCAGCGACGCGCACCATTCACCGGTCGCATGAATAAAACAACAAAAAGCAAAAAGATAGCCAACCCGTATATATACTCGGCAAAAATAAAATATATCTTGTAATCTATCCTCGAAACCACAAACATCGCCACAATTCCACCTGTGGCAAAGACAAGTTGCCTTGAAATGAAAAGCCAGCTGTTTTCACCTCTCTTGTAGTAACCCTCAACATAACTGGCCGACCACAACATAATCAATCCTACCACAACAAGACTTGTAACTATCCCCACGAACACCCTGTCTACTGTCTTTCTTTTTGAACCCGAAAGTGCAGCCATAATCTACCCCTAATCCATTTTTAGTCATATAGTTATATACAATAGTTTGGCTTGGCTTCACTAGCTTTACACCAAAACTTTTCATCCTTTGCAAGTTTACAAACCGAAGCAGCGCTCGGATTTGCCACGAATTCACCTGAAACAAAAAAGAGCTTCTCACCACAACAAACCGAAGCCGCATCTCCGACCAAAACCACCAGCAGCTTCATCTTCCTTCCGAACTCTTCAAGCTCTTCCTGCAACATAGGAATCGGGGTAATTTTTTCCTCTCTAAGTGTGACCAACTCTTCACCATCAATCTGCCAAATTCCAGAATAAACCCGCGAACATCTGGCATCAATCACCGCACACACAATCGCCCTTTGATTAACCCAAAGTCCTAATACATTCTCGACCAAACCCCGTAAAGTTGATATCATCGCGACCGGTTTTTCACTAGCAACTGCAAAACCCTTGGCAACACTCATCCCAATTCTAACCCCTGTAAACGAACCCGGCCCACAAGAAACCGCAAACAAATCAACTTCCTGCAAGGCAACCTTCGTCGAATTCAGAAGTGATTCAATCATCGGCAGGAGCGTTTTACTGTGCACCTGTGCGGTGTTTGTAGTAAATTGACCCAAAATTCTGTGTTCTTCACACAATGCCACAGACGTTGTTTTTGTGGCCGTTTCAATCCCCAATATTATCATCCATCAATCTCGCAATTCTGTGTTAAGTGATTTAATATAGCATCGCCGTCAATTGTTATTTCTCTTTCATTTTCGCCAATCCTGCGAATCGAAATTTTTATTCTACCTTCCGGCAAAAATTCTTCAACATTAATTCCCCACTCAACAAGAAATATCGCCTTTTCCTCTAGATAATCAAAAAAACCCGTTGATTCCAACTCACAAAGACCATTTATCCGATACATATCAAAGTGGTACACATTCAAACAACCGCAATCATATCTATTGACAAGCGAAAATGTCGGACTTGTTACTTTGTCTTTGATCCCCAAAACAGCCACAATTCCACGCACCAAACAAGTCTTCCCCACTCCAAGGTTCCCATCAATAATTATTAAACACGGTGGCGTCAAGCTTTTTCCAATCTTCTTGCCAACTTCTTCTGTTTCTTTAGAGGAGTGTGTGACAATCTTTATCATTTCTTTGTTCACCAACATTGCGGCAATTCCCTGCCAACTTTAAAAATCAACATGTTAACGTACCACCATCCAAAATGGCAAACACACTTTTCCAAAAGACTGCTCAAATTATAACACACATTTCGGCAAATAACCATATCCTTGCACAAACCAAAAATCGACACGTGTGCAGAAGTTTGCACTCCATATTTCAAACAAAACAACTGAAAATTTATTGATATTTAGCACAGATTTATAATGTTGTGTCCAACTTAACTCTTCCCTCAAAAATAGCGTTGACATCCCAAAAATATTGTGGTAATATTTGATACATAGAGAGCTAGGTGTTCTAGCTCCGAAACCTAAAGGAGGAATTTTTATGAGTTACAAGAAAAGTCTGGCACTATTCTTTTGTAGTGTGATGCTGGCCACAAACACAGTGTGTACGCCAATCGCGTTTGCTTCAGTCATCACGTGGGCTGTTGTTGACGGCAAAGTGCAAGATGTCCTGCTTATCTCAGGTGACATCGCCAGTGGCCGTTGGCAGCCCTTGCTTGTTAAATCCGCAGCTTGGAAATGGGTAGCAGTACGAGTCGAAGGGCTAGCAATGCAGGGCGAAGGAGAACTCGGCCTAACTTCATGCGACACGACGGATCCGCAACGCATACAGGCAGGAGATGCCCCCGTTGGTTCGCTTGAGTGGCTGAAAGCCGCCGATGCTGCCAGAAGCAGTAGGACAATCAAGCAGGTCGAGGGGGTCGAGGAGATTGTGTCAAAGTACACAAAGCTTACTCCTGGTGACTATATCGTTTCGACAACAGAACTCAAGCCGGCTGATCTGAAAAAGGAAGAAGAAGAGAAGGAAGATGCTGAGGAAGCCGAGGAAGAGGACGAGGACGAAGAGGTAGAAGTGCCGGCAACACCAAACACAGAGGCATTGAGAATGGCAGAGGCAGCTGCCGATTTGGCTGCACAGCAAGCAGCAGCGGCCTGTTGCCCAGCAGGATGGGCAGTAAATGCCGTGGACTCAGTGCCGAGAGTGGCCAGCCCGCCGTATGAAGCAGTTGCAAAAAACAGTGATGAGATTCTCGACAAACTTCAGCAAGCAATACAGGGAATAAATCTTTCCCTAAAGCAGATAGATCAATTTTTGAAAGCTGACAGCTCGTTCGCTGGAACACCCACCCAGAAACAGGCAATGGAAAAAGAGCTGCGAGTTAATCATGACCACTCAGCAGAAGTGTTAAAGCGAGCCTTAGCAGATGTGCTTAGGATAACCGCTGCACAAGGCAATACCGCCGCACGATACCTAAGTTACGCAAAAGAGCTGCACCACACAGTGGCCTCTTGGGCAGCATTTTCCAAAGCACTCGAGCAGATCGCTACCAAAGCAAGCTTAGTAGATCTTGGTTGCTCTCTCCTGGTGGCACGTATGGACTTGGAAAAAGCGGCAGAAATCGCCGCAGGCGAGCTCGCACGGGCGGGACTGCCGGGGCCCTGGCAGGTTCGTGGGAGCGCGACCGAGACAGAACAACAGGCGATAACAGAACCGTCGCGCAGACGGCGAACTGTGACGAACATAAAGCGGAGCGGCTCCCAGCCGGCTTTATTCAGCACCCAGGCATAACAAAAAGACCGTTTCTTCATCAGGTCGTCCGATTGCTCACATCCGAAGCTGAGCCCTCGATTTGTTTCCAACAGCGCATCCCAGCAGTGACGAGCATTTTGAAGCCTGGCACGGTTTTACCATCACATTACATTCTTAAGACGGTTTGCAGTGCTGGAGGAGATATAACAATATTTCCTGCGCAAGGGGCCTCCCGATCAATTTGCGAAATCCCCGTAGATCCTACGCAACAAAAACCAGTAACCATTGTAATAAAAAGTCACCCGGGCTACAATTTGGGAACGGTTCTAGTTGACAAACAGGACTTTTCCATGTTTTTCCACGGAATCACAACAGGTAACACTGTAACGTTTAACTACCCGCCACCAGGGCAAGGCCCAATAACGAAAGATACAGATATAAAGGCCGTCTTTGCAGGGCCACCCATCCGCGTATACGTAGCAGAACAAGAACTTAGTCTAGCCAGGGGGTGACAACCTGGGCGGCATCTGTTCGCGGGAAGCGGCCTTTTGGGCTACAAGCTTTCCTGAATTCGAAACAAAATACCTTACTCATACTTTTTTCGAAAGTAAAAGGCATTTGTTTTAAGTTTGCGCAAGCAAATAAGGAAGGTGTAAAAGTCAAATAAAGATTTCAAATCCAATTGCCAGTCCGGACTCGGCTGTTTCCATTTCTAAAACAGCAGATTCAACTTCAACAAACGCTGTGTCGTTTGGCTCTTTGGTAACAAGCACAACAACAGTGAAAGGGACGACGACCCAGACTTCAATTTTTCGGAATCGGTCGAAAGATAAAGTCAGACTGCAAAAATAAAGACCTTTCACCCTGAAAAAGCGTTTCAAGAGAGGGTCCAGGGAGGGAAAATTGCAATCCCCTCTCTGGTTTGCTTCTTGAAAAGCGAGTTGCAAACACAAGAAAAGTTCGAGAAAGCGATGTGCTACGAACTTCGGAATGTTTGGAAAGCAAAGAAATGGCAACGTGTGAAATCTGGCAATTTTACCGTATATTACAGGTGCCGAAAGGCTTGTTCATGCATCGGGCAGGGCTTTTGTCAATTTGCGCAAATTGCAATTTTGAAAAAATTTTCAATCTTTGTGAATTAGTAGTTGACTTTTTGAAAAATAAGGTGTACAATGGAGGAAAAGTTAAGTTTTAATCTCATTTTTGTGAGAAAGGAAAACTTTTTGGGCGCCCTCGACTCAATAGGCTGTAAGTTGTTTTCAAATTACATCGTAATTATGTTAGCGGGCAAATTTAACCAACTTTTAGGAGAGGTATAGGAATGTACGAAGACAAGACATTGGTGTGTAAGGACTGTGGAACGGAGTTTGTTTTCACGGTAGGCGAGCAGGAGTTCTTTGCAGAAAAGGGGTTCGTTAACGAGCCGCAACGCTGCAAGGAGTGCCGCGATATCAGGAAAAGGAGCGGTGGTTCTGGTCGCGAGCTTTATGTGGCCGCATGTGCCGCTTGTGGTGCAGAAGCAAAGGTACCGTTCAAGCCCAGCGAGGGACGTCCGGTTTATTGCAGCGAATGCTTTGCGAAAAGGGACGACGAAAATTAAACACTGTAATTAGTTGTCCGGTGATCCGACTTCTTGAAAGAGGAGTCGGATATTTTTTTATTTTTTGCAGAAATTTACTTTTTGTTCACATTTCACTTGCTGTAAGTTTATAATTAAGAATCTAAGCACATAGCAAGCTCGATTGATATGTATTTTTCAATGTAGAAGTATGCTATGTTGAAGTTGAATTTGTGCATACAATTATTAATCTGTTGCCTAATTTCTAAGAGAAATAGTTGTTATAACTTATGTATTGACCGCCAAACTATATAATGTTACCATTCTGTCATAAAATAATTTTAGAGGGGATGTTGATGATGGATAGTGTAAGGTTTTTAGAGGTTTCGGCAATGGAATTATTTGCAATCAATGGGGGTACCCCCCCTCCTCCGCCACCGAAGCCCGGTACGAAAGAATTTCAGGCCGCTGCAAACAGAGTGAAAAAATTTAACGGAGATGCGACGAAAGCGGAACTCCAGAAAAAAGCCGACGACAAGAAAAAACAGATAGAAAAACTAAAAGCTGAAAAAAAGAAATAAGAACACGCAACAAAAAAAAGAGGCTGTGGTTTTTACCCCAGCCTCTTCGGTTTCCCCGGCCTCTGGATCGCCGAACTCACTTTAAAATTCCTCTTCATTTGTTTTTGCAAACCAAAGCAAAACTTGGTGCATCCCCATTGAACCCCGAAATTTTCACCGGCAAATCTCAAAGCAAAAAACCTCTTACTTTGGGGAAAAGCGTTTAAAGAAACAAACCAGGGAGAGGATTGTGAACTGACCCCAAAAGACTAGATAAAGATTAGGCAAAAAGGGAAACTAAGCAACGGCAATGGCTTGAAGTCTGTGAATAACGGGTAGCAAGCCCTTCAATTTTGCCTTGATGCGCTGATTGTTGTAATATTCCAGATGCTTTTTGGTGTTTTAATGTTTTAAAGGACGATGTTCTCATTGGAATGGAGGCAACTGGGCACTATTGGCTGTCGATCTACGCGTTCTTTTTTGAATTTGGTACAATGAGAAAGTCATCAATCCAATCCGGTCAGCAGCGTTCCGTAAGATGTACATACGTCAAACAAAGACCGACTGCAAAGACCCTTTCATCATAGCACAAATTATGCGGTTTGGGCAATTTTCTACAACCACACTTTCGGAAGAAAACATCGTTGCCCCTAGTCAGCTTTCACGTTACTGCCTTGCTCTTGTAGACTCCTGCAGCGACTGCAAGCGGCGTGTCATCGCCATGCTTTAATAAGTGTTCCCGGAATACGACAATTTGTTTTCAGATACTTTCGGTATCACATCAAAAGAGCTTTTGCTTAAGTATCCGACCCCAGAAGATATGCTTACCGTTTCGACTCGAAATCTCGCGTCGTTGCTTGCCAAGATCAGTCGTGGGCGTTTTGGCGAAGAAAAAGCAAATCAATTGAAGTCTGCTTTGGCTGCCAAATTTGTGTCATTTTAGGGCTTGACTTTTTATAGCTGGTTTTTCTTTCAAGCAAAGAGAAGTTCGAGAAAGCGAATTTGCTTCGAACTTTTAAACCAACGACAACCTTACGCACACAAATAACAAACTGAGTAATAATTATCGAAAGTCATTCACGTTCGTTCGCGAAGAAATGCAAGGGAAATCAATTTTGGCATAACATCGTTGGTACTACGCGACAATGTTAGTGATTCCAACTTATTCACATTCATGCGATATTTATTTGATTGCGCGATTGTAATCTTGCCTTGTTCCAAAAACTGATTTATTACACGTCGTTCGACATAATATCCTTTAAGCATTTCATCATCGTGTAGCCAATGCGCATAATCTGTATGTTCATTAAAAATCTGTAGCATCTGCTCTGCAAAATATTGCCGCTCTTCCCTCAAGATTGTCACCAATTTCTTCGGGAAGTCGCCACAATTTGCAAGAATTTTCTCCACCAATTCAGTGTTTTGCAAAAACATGGTTCGAAGCTCTGCAAACAAATTTTGAATTTCTCCCCTTTTTCTTGCCCTCATCCGTTTTACGGAACGCCAAAAATGACGGCTAAACGTCCACTTAACTTGGTCAAACCAAGAAACCTTCCCAAATATATTACGTTTAGTTGCCAAGCGATATATGTGTGACAGAAGCACCCAATAATTCCAATAGGTCTGGATATTGACTTCCCCACTCTGGCAATGCTTTCTGAGTTCACCAATTTCTGCACTACATAAGATCTTTTGCAAAGAACGCATTGCAGATTTTTCGCTGCCCTCCAATTTGGCATATTCCAGCTTTTGAAGACGTTTTTGGTAGTTTGCAATAATGATGCCAGAAACTTCGCGTTCCCGTTCAATCAACTGTGAAATAACTTCTTTCAAGATTTTTATCTGCGGATCTTTTTCAGTTTCACCTGCACGCGAAGAATCTGCGAAGATTGGCAACAACAAAGAAGCGCTCACAAGTGACAATATTATTACTCCTGCTGTGATGAACAATAACAAGGGACGCTCACTAAACGCTGCCCCATTATTATAAAAAAACGGAAGCGCAAACGCTGTGGAAAGGCTAACCGTCCCTTTTGCACCAGAAAGTGTTAGTAACATCGCATTTTTAAGCTTTTCACGATTGTCTGAAACAGCCATGTCCCTCATTATGAAGAGCACCCCCAAAAAACGCACTGCCATCAGTATTAACATAACTAATATGGTTGTTAAAATCAAAAAAACATGAGAGTAGGTGGGATTTCCCCATATCTGCGTAACAATATCCGGCAGTTGCAAACCCAATAACAAGAATACCATCGAATTAAGTGTAAATGTTAAGATGTCCCACAATGTGCGCTTAGAAATATCTAAATCTGCTTCAAATATATCAGTTTTATTTAAGTTCAAGGACTGTCGACTGCCAGTGACCACCACGGCAATAACGCCAGACATGCCAAAAGATTCCGCCACAACATACGATATAAATGGCATCGATAGCTCGATCAATGTGTTAGTGGCAGTGCTTTCGATGGACGCTCGCTTCAGAGCGTTAGTGATGCTCATCTCAATGATGCTAAGAATAAATCCAATAAGAACGCCACCCACGGATACATAAATTAACTTAAGCGATGCATCCATCACAGAAAACTGACTTGTTAAAAGGGCCATTAGCGCAAATTTAAAAGCAACAATCCCAGATGCATCGTTTATCAACCCTTCTCCCATCAAAATGTTCATCAAGTTTCTGTTAATTTTAATTCTCGATGAGAGAGAAGAAACAGCAACAACATCAGTTGGACCCAAAATCGCTCCCAAGGCAAAACAAGCGGCAAGCGGTATGGTTGGAATTAAACAACTTACGGATATTCCTAATACAAACACAGTAACAAATACCAGCCCAAATGCCATCATAAAAACCGGCCTTTTAACGCTCCAAAAAGAAAAAAGATTCGTCTCTTCAGCTTCACGAAACAGCAAAGGCGCAATCACAAAGATCATGAAAATTTTAGGCTCCAACTTCAATTCCATATTAAGCATGAACCGAAGCAAACAGCCAATCGCAATTTGGGTGAGTGTGAGAGGCAACCTTGGAAAGATGTTGTGTAACACATTGGAAAACACAATCGAAAACAAAATCACAATCACTATCACAGATACTTCCATGCCACACTCCTCTCCAAATTTCTTGAATCAGTTCATTTTCATGCTCCTCCGATTCTGGCTTTCTGGCTTTTAAAGCACTTTCACGTCGTTTGGTATTGCAAAAGATCAACGGACCAATTCTTTAACACCTTAGTCATCTTCATGGAATATTTTTTTGCTGCCATCAGATCATGTTCCAAAAAATTCCCACACTCTTCCTTTGTGCAACCAGGAATCTCGCCGCTGAAAGCATCAATGAAATCAAAAGCTGCCTGAGTCAATTTAATTGCATCAACGTGAGGCAACTTTCGAGTTAGAAGATAAAAACCGGTGCGGCACCCCATGGGACCAAAATATACGACATGAGGACCAAAGTCACTATTTCTTGCAAAAGTGGCAAAAAGATGCTCAATCGTATGAACTGCTGAACATTCCAAAAATGGTGGCATATTTGGCTTTATAACACGAATATCATATGTAGTTATATCATCGTCAACTCTGGAGATATACATACCCTCGTTTATTTTGCTGTGGTCAACGCAAAAGCTGGCAATTCTTTCCATCTTTTAATCCTCCATTTTGAATTTTAGATAACTCCCAACTGGGTACACTAATTATACCATAAAAAATATTGTAGCGCCACAAATTGAATCAAAAAGCACGGCATTCTAATTTGGGGAGAGTTCAAGTAACTGTGATATAATCAGGGAAAAGGAGCTGATTATAGCATGGACTACCTAGAGAAATTACAAGAAATGGCAAGATCAGCGACGAAACTAGATACTACATTGCAAGTCGCAAAATTTCTGCAGAAGAGATGCTCATC
>BNZN01000018.1 GCA_026001145.1 Clostridia bacterium
CTTGAGAACGCGCTGAAAATAGTTCAGGCGGCAAAAGATTCTGGTGCAGACTGCTTGAAAATTCAGACCTACACAGCAGATACTTTAACGCTTGATTCAGACAAAGATTGTTTTAGGCTCAAGGGCGGCCTTTGGGATAATATGACGCTGTATGAACTCTATAAGCAAGCATACATGCCGTGGGAATGGCAACCGCAGATCAAAAAAAGGTGCGAAGAGCTTGGTCTCGACTTTCTTTCTACCCCGTTTGACAACACCGCAGTAGATTTTTTGGAAAGCATTGGTGTGAATGCATATAAAATCGCGTCATATGAACTGATTGACATTCCGCTGATAGAATATATCGCAAGCAAAGGCAAACCAATTGTTATGTCCTGCGGGATGGGCAGCATAAAAGAGATAGAAGAAGCACTTGAAGCTTGCGACAAAATGGGAAACGAAGACGTCACCCTGCTTAAATGTTGCAGTGAATATCCGGCAAATTGGGAAGACATGAACCTTTCTGTTATCCCAGATATGGCGAAAAGATTTAAAAAGCCAGTTGGTCTTTCTGATCACTCTATGGGAAGTCTTGCTGCTGTGGTAGGCGCCTCGCTGGGTGCTTGCGTGATTGAAAAGCACTTTTGCCTTTCAAGATCTATCAAAAATCCAGACAGTGAATTTTCAATGGAACCCAGTGAATTCAAAGAAATGGTTAGGGATGTCAACAATGCCCTCTTGATTTGCGGTCAGGCAACTTATGATTTGACGCCCAGAGAAATCAAAGGGAGAGGTGCAAGGCGATCGATCTTTGCATCGGCCGACATAAAAAAGGGTGAAACTTTCACAGAAAAAAATATAAAAATTATTCGCCCAGAAAACGGTGAACACCCAAAGTTTTGGGGTGAATTCCTTGGAAAAACCGCAGTCAGAGACATTGAATTTGGCGAACCTGTTCTGCTGGGTGATATCGCTAAAAACTGACTCCCCTACCCTGCTGCAAATTAAAAATCCTTCCGCTTTAAACGGAGGGATTTTTTAAGTTCAAGTTTTTTCACTCTTTTTTTTACTCTGAAATATGTGTACTAGAAATAACGCGCTAGCAACCCTGAAAACGCTTTGCCGTGTCGAGCTTCATCGCGGCACATCTCATGCACCGTGTCGTGAATGGCATCGTATCCCAGTTCCTTGGTGCGAGTGGCCAGCTTTTTCTTTCCCAGATTTGCGCTGTGCTCTGCTACGACCCGCAGTTCCAGATTTTTCTTGGTGTCAGCAAAGACGATTTCGCCCAAAAGCTCGGCAAACTTCGCCGCATGCTCCGCTTCTTCAAGTGCAATTCTCTCATACGTTTGCGCGATTTCTGGATACCCTTCGCGATCCGCCTGCCGAGCCATGGCTATATACATCCCAACTTCTGTGCATTCACCCATGAAATTCGCACGCAGATCAGCAACTACTTCCGCATCAACTCCCTGGGCAACACCGATGCGATGTTCGTCCGCCCAAGCAAGGCCATCCGCTTGTTCCACGAATTTGTCTGCCGTGGCTCCACAAAGGGGACACAACGTTGGCGGTTCATTTCCTTCGTGAACATATCCACAAACACTACAAACAAACTTCTTCATAACTAAACCCTCTCCTCAACATGTTACTTTGTCAAAAATACAGTACATTATTAAATCGTGAAATCTTAAACATTTATTTGCTTGCGCCAACACTTGCTTTTTGCGCATTCAGCTCTGCTTGCGTTTCTTTTTCTTCAGCTGCTTTTTCTTTCAACTTTTCAACAACCTTTGGGTTAATCTTCAACACGGACACAACCCAAAGGGCAAGAACAACAAAACATGTAATGCCAATAATCCACGTATTTCCCGGAGCTGCCGGGCTTGTTCCGAAGGGCAGCACACTGGTAGCGAACCAGACGATAGCAGATCCACCGGCTTTTCCTATGCGAGAACCAACAACTTCGACAGCTGCCTGACTTTTTAATTTCGTTTCCGAATCCATTGGCAAATAAGCCATGTTTTTCGTTGAATCAAACAATGAATATTTCACACCCTTGTTACTGGCCAGCTGATATTCACCAACCGAGCAGACAGCATTCAACACTGGGATTCCCCATATTAATGCATTGTTGTCAACCTTTTGTTGGTAAAGCAATAGTCCAAAAACGGCGAGAAACGATCCACCAAGAACAATTGGTGTAATCAAGGCAGAAGTTCTCCACTTGGATCTCTTCAATATGTTTGTTCCTACAAGCATCAAAACCATTGTCAGACATCCGGTTTTGAATGAAAGCCCGCCCATAAATTCGTTGTAATCGGTGCCAGTCTTTTTGTAGATACCAAACTGAGTTTTTACCAAGCTTTCGTTAAGGACGATCGCCATCCCATATCCTAGAACTAAACAGGTAATCAACAGAACATATGGATTCGTAGCAACGTAAACAATGCTTTCCCGAACACCCATTTTCGGTTTTTCTTTCTTTTTTATTCCGCCACCAGGAAGAACCAATTCGGGATCTGGCACAACTTCTTTTTGCATCCATGCATATACAGCTATCATAATTAAACCAACACCAACAGTTATACCCATTTGCCATTTCAGACTCCATCCAAAAATAGCGTGCAGGTCGGTAGGATCGAACATTGTTTTCGACTTCTTTGACAACAACTCAACAAGACTTCCCGAAGCAATCAACCCCAAATTGCCGAGAAATCCAAACATACTGTAAAATCTGGGAGCTTCTGTTGATTTTGTGATTTCGTTGGCAAATTGCCAAAATAGAAATCCTATAACGAGCCCCGCCCATAATTCTGCAGACAGATAAAAAATCGTAATAGACCAGTTAGTTATGCACGGAATAATCCAATAAAGAAAATGAGGCCATCTTTCTCGCAAACTCGCAACAAATTCCGCAGAGCCGTGTAAAGATTCCGCATTGGGAAACAACACAAATCCGAACAAAGCATAGAAAACCAAATAGATAGTGATAATGCCATAAAACATCTTTGCACTAGAGAATTTGTTAGAAAGTTTCATGAAAACAGCCATGACGATAAGAGAAATTGGCAGCACAAACCAAATCTTTAGTGTCGACAACATTGCAGTTCCGCCGCCAACAGCAAGTTTTTGAACCAAAGAATCCTTCATATCCCTAAACAAAGTGTACATGAACAATATGCAGATCATAAGCAAACTCATAGGTATGAATTTCTTATTCTCTCGCCCATAAACGGGCCACAACGTTCCCCTAATTTTCGAAAGCATCGATTGCTTTCCTAAACCCTGACTTTCCATTGCACCAAACTCCCCTTCTATTTTCGAGATTGTAGGTTGCACATATCACAATCTCAAAACAGTTTCTCGCTTTTTTGCTTTCTTCAAGAATGGCTTTTCCAAAAACCTTTTGATGCGCAAAAACAATCGCCGCTCAGTTTCTATCGGCTGAACCAAAATCGTTTTAATTCCAAAAGCATTACCACCAAGAATATCAGTATATATCTGATCACCTATTATCGCTGTTTCCGACTTTGGCCAACCTAGTCTTTCAACTATGTTCTTAAGACCTACCCTAAGCGGTTTGCGAGAGCTGTATTCATATTGCAACCCCAAAACACCTGCAAACGCCTTAACTCGCTTGGCTCCTCCATTCGAAACTATAGCAGCACCAATACCAACCTCCTTAAGCTTTTTTAGCCACCTTAATGCTTCAACACGCGGGACCTTCCCATTGTGCTCCGTTAACGTGTTATCTATGTCCAGGAGCAAAAACTTCACCCCCATCCCTTTGATATCTTCCTCTGAAATGTCCCAAATCTTGTTAAAAACGTAATCTGGCAAAAACATGTCCATCATTTGATTCACACAACTCATTAACATTTTTACTCAGGACTTGCGTTTGCGCGCAGCCTCCGACTTTTTTTTACGTCTCACAGAGGGTTTTTCATAATGCTCTCTCTTTCGAACCTCCGACAAAACCCCAGACTTAGCACATTGCCTCTTGAACCTCTTTAGCACATTATCTATCGATTCGTTATCTTTTACACGAATTTCCGCCACTATCGCTCCCCTCCTCCCACAGAAAGCCGGAACCCTCTGATTTTCAGGTGCCCCTTAAATTACAGTGGATTACCTCTTCGAGAACTGAGGAGCCTTCCTTGCAGCTTTAAGACCGTATTTCTTACGCTCTTTCATCCTCGGGTCTCTTGTTAGATAACCTTCTTTTTTGATTGCTGGCCTAAGCTCACCATCCAACTGCAACAAAGCGCGCGCAATCCCGTGCCGGATTGCCCCAGCCTGCCCGGCCAGTCCGCCACCCGCAACATTAACAATAACATCAAGCTTCCCTAGCGTCTTTGTGAGCTCCAATGGCTGCCTGATCACCAGTTTAAGGGTTTCCATGCCAAAGTAGTCATCCATGGTCCTACAATTCACGATGACTTTGCCGGTCCCCTCATAAAGCCGTACCCTTGCAACCGAGTGTTTTCTTCTCCCTGTCCCATAAAAAAAAGGAGCTTTATCGTACATTCAAATCCTCACCACTTAATCTTCATATTTTTTTTGTTTTTCCTTAGGCAACGCTAATAGGTTTTGGTTTTTGCGCTGTGTGCCTGTGCTGTTCGCGTGCAAAAACTCTCAGCCTTGTTAGTGATTGCCTGCCGATTGAATTTTTTGGCAACATGCCGGCAACTGCCAGTTTGACGGCTTTTTCAGGCTCTTTGACCATAAGGGTCTTGTAACCTATCTCTTTCAGGCCGCCAACCCATCCGGTATGATATCTGTAAACCTTCTGTTCTAGCTTTCTGCCGGTCAAAGCAACTTTCGCCGCATTCAAAACTATCACATGATCGCCACAGTCAACATGCGGGGTATAATCTGGCCGGTGCTTGCCCATGAGCAGCCGCGCAACCTCCACAGCCAACCTTCCCAGAGGTCTGTTCGCCGCGTCAATAACGTACCATTTCCGCTGGACATCTTCTTTTTTAAGCATACAAGTAGACATCTCTCACTCGCCTCCGATCTTAATTTAAATTTTGCTCAATGTTTTTTTCTGGCATCAAAAACAGCATTAACTGTTCTAACCGCCGCACATTATTATAAACATAAAAATAAACTATGTCAAATTTTCGCACTACTTCAAAATAAATAGCAGTGAAAATCGAAGAAAGAATCCCGTTTATTCAATCCCAAAAAAATTTGCTTCTTTTTAAAGCGGATTTGTTTTGAATCTCGACGTGCTTGGAAAGCAAGGGAACGTTTGGACAAATGAAAAAGCAAATTGCCCCGAAAGGCAGGGCCAACATTTGGTTTTTCATTTGTCCAAACTCTCGGGGCATTTTTTTTGCTTCGTGTTGTGTCAAAAATCGGTATGGAACTGTGCGAAATCGTATAACAACGATCACGAATCCCAATGCACCTCACGCTTGCTGACTTCACTAGCCATAACGATGTTTGTTAGTGGCAAGGCCAAACCGGTTGACACAGGACCTATTTTCAATACTGGCTTGGCTGGCAAGCTGTTGGAGACAAAAACATGCAAAGTGGCGTCATCGTCGGTTAAGAACACGCCCTTCCACCAGATTGGTGCCATAAGGTGGCGGGACATCAGCGAATCAAAAAGAGCGCGACCTGCTGCAGGATCAATTTTCCGATGCACGATGTTCTTGGTCAAGAACGAGATTTTTGATAGTGGGCTTGTATTGACGAGCTTTTCCTGTAAACTGCTGGGCAACACCCACTCCATCGAAAACCAGCGCGCACTGTCAAACGTTTCCATGCGCGGTGTGTGCAGCTCAACAGACTGTAGGCAAGCCAAGAAAATCTGCAACAGGGTCTCCAACAATTCAAGACGCTCTGCACGCATGTTTACGGGCTTTAGTATCATCGTTAACGGATCTCTGTTTCCGCTACTATCCTTTTCGCTTTTTTCAGCAAACGCCACCAGAACAGCATTCTCCAACTCATTGGCTGTTTTTTTGGGTTGATCTGTTGTTATCTTCTGGCTTGAACTATTATACATGTTTTTTAATAAACTTATCAAATTAGCTGTGTTTTGTTGACCATGTCGGTATGCTGCTATCGCGTTTGCGTTTTCTTCAGCAGCAGGGTCGCTAGGGTCAGTAAACACAGGTACCGCTATTCTTAGTACAAGTTGTCTGATTGCTCCTTGCATGATTTGCCGCCATTGCGCTGACTTATGATTTTCATCCGACGCATGGTAGTAATCAATCATAGTTTTCTGCAATGCATAAAGCAAAACAGCTGGGGCTATCCTTGTTGCTTCGTACTGTAAATAAGAAAGACAGCCAAGTTCTGGCTTTGTTTGTTTTTTCGCAAATTGATATATTTTGAGGCAACAGCCAGCAGTGGCATTTCTTTTTATGGGGTCCGGCTCTTGCGCCATCAACCGTAACAGGATGTCTCTGTTGACGCTGCACAAACCATTAGCGGCTCCATACTCGCTATCAACAGATATTGAATTTATCGGCAAACCAAATTCCACCCGTGTCACTGGAATTTCTACGTTGGCGAGAGCTTTTTCTGCTTCTTGTGCCCCTTGCGAAGAAGATATTCCTGCTTTTATGGTCCATGCACGTGATTGGCCTAGTTGCAAGTCGTTTGTGGACATCTTATTTATTTCGCCGCCAAGAACTATTTTCGCTTCATCGCTTTGTTTTGTGTCTGTCGAAACCAATCCCAAAACAAGTTTTGGCAATTGCTTCATTCCGGGAGCTGTCATTTCAAACACTACAATTCTGTAAGTTGTGTTGTCGCGGGCACGACCATAGCAATCAAGGCCATTCATCTCCAGAAGCTCGCCAAACAGTTCCCGGTTTCGATAAGCACCGTTAGAGCTGCTTGGTTTTCGCAGCCCTGCTCTGTGGTATCAACTACCAGGGCCTTTATGCCGTTTAGCTGCAAAATTGCTCTTGGTAGGTCATCAGCATAAGAAGTTGGTGTAACCATTGAAGAGATGCTTGTTATTGCGAGAACTATGCATAAAATCTTCCGAGATTTTTGTTTTTTGTTGTGCATAATAAAAAATACCCTCTTTCCTGCAATTTCTTGCAAATTTTTAAATTTCGGAGTTGATCAGCTCCTTATGTTTATGAGTATACTGCATACTACATGCTTAAGAGTCTACAACAATTTAAGTCTTATGTCAACATATTTTCGTTGAAAAAATTAATTTCAGAGATTAAGCTAAATTAATGCGGAACATTATTGATATTTTGAGCGAATTGCATAAAATATAGTTGCTGAACTCTTTTTCTGCGTCAGCCGTAATTTGTGCAAACATCCCCTTTTAAATTTCCGAAGAACGATGTATAATGTGAAACGGTAAAGGAATGGAAAAGATGGAAAAAGAGGGTGGAACGATTAAACGAATCATTACTGAAAAAGGCAAGAGAATTGCCAATGCTTTCCGGCATCTATCTGATGAAAGATGCTGCCCGAAATACTGTCTACATAGGTAAGGCTAAAATACTTAAAAATCGGGTTTCGAGTTATTTTATGAACAGCTCTAAGCATTCTGATAAAATCTTGAGAATGCTCGAAATTGTGGCTGATTTTGACTTTATTGTCACAAAGAGTGAATATGAGGCCCTTGTTTTGGAATGCAGCTTGATTAAGCGGCACCAACCAAAATATAACACGCTGCTCAAAGATGATAAGGGTTATAGCTACATTACAGTGGGGCGAAGCAAAGACGAGTGGAACAAGATACAGCCTGTGAAGAAAAAGCAGAATGACAACAACAGCTATATAGGCCCGTTTGTGAGCAGTGCAGTCGCTGTAACGCTTTCTGATCAGATTAATCAGATTTTCAAGCTGCCGTGTTGCACGAAGAGACTTTTGAAAAAATCGTTTATGCGCCCGTGTTTGAACTATCACATAAACCGCTGCAATGCACCTTGCGCACACAAAGTTGAAGAGGAAGAATATGAGAAAATGTTGAAGAAAGCTGCTCAAATTATTGAGGGCAACAAAAAACTCGTACTAAAAGAACTGAAAAATGAAATGGCAAAATTGGCCGACGGCCTTGAATTTGAAAGGGCCGCAAAAATCAGAGATGTAATAAAAGCGATCCAAAAACTGCGAGGTGAGCAGCATGTTGTGCTGAAGCAAAAGGTAAATTGTGACGTGTTTGGTTTTATTTTCTCTTCTCAAAGCTTCTTCGGTACAGTTCTGAGCTTTGTTGATGGAGTGTTGGCAGAGAGCAAAGGACTTCATTCAGTAGGTGAAAGTGTTGACAAAAACGTAAGTCAACTTCTTGTTCAATATTATGCATCAAAAGAGTTGGTACCCGAACATGTGGTGGTCGAAAGAGAAGAAGCCGACTTCGATCTTGTTGCCAAATTTTTAAAAAACCGCGATGAAAAATTTAAGGGCATTGTACTTGTCGAAGAAGAAATTGTGCTTTCGACGCAAAAAGAAGAAATCCTTAGAAAACCAATTTCAACGCAGAAATACATATGGAAAGCAATCCAAACAATGGCGAAAAACAATGCAATCCAACAAGCCTTACTGAACGAAAAAACTGACAGCACAAAAACTTTACGAGACTTTATGCGACTGCTAAAATTGAGAAACATTCCGGAGTTGATTGAAATTTATGATATCTCAAACATAGGGGACACAACTATTGTTGGTTCAATGGTTACATTCAGGCACGGAGAAACGCAAAAAAGTGGATACCGAAGGTTCAAAATTAAAAGTTTGGTTGCTCAAGATGATTATGGCAGTATGCGCGAAGTTATCTTTAGGCGATTCAAAAACTATATAAAACAAAATTCTGGCGAGGATACAAAAACAAACTTCAAAGAAAAACCAGATTTAGTGTTGATAGATGGTGGCAAACAGCATGTTTCGGTCGCCAGGGGCGCCTTAAGCGATCTTAAATTAGACATTGATGTTGCAGGACTTGTGAAAAATGAAAAACACAGGACAAAGTCGATAGTTTTTAACAAACAGGAAATAATACTGAAAGAAGGCGAGTTGCTTAACATGGTTACTAGAATGCAGGATGAAGCTCATCGATTTGCAGTCACATATGCGCGCCGCGTGCACAAAAACATTTCATTTGACGATGCATGAGATTGTTAGTGTTCTAAAACGTAAGTACATTTAGCGAAAATCCAGAATCAGAAGTTCATCCCATCCCACAATTGTTTCTTTTGGAACTTTTCTTTTCGCTTTAAAAAAGCCAAGAAAAGTTCGGGAAAGCGACGCGTTCGGAACTCTAGAATGATTGAGAAGCAAGAGAATGACTTAACTAAATGAAAAAAGGAAAATATCTATGGGTTTTACAAAAATAAACGGTCCCAAAGCAAGGATAAATTTCGTTATATTTGTGCTTTTATTTGTCTGTTTTGGTGGGCTTATGTTAAGGTTGGCTTACCTCCAGATAGTTCAGCATGAAAGCTATAAGAAAATGGTGGAAAAACAATATATGCATATAACACGTCCTAAACCGAAACGTGGTTCAATTCTTGACCGAAATGGGGTCCCTTTGGCTGAAAGTGCCAGTGTTTGGGATGTTGCGATTGCACCGGGGAAGATAGAAGATGAGAAAAAAAAACGTATTGCAGTTGATCTTGCTGACCTGTTGGATGAAAACAAAGAAAGAATAAAAAAACTGCTGGAACGAAAAACGCAATATGCGCTTGTTAAAAGAGGGGTCGAAGAGGAATTGGCAAAAAAAATTAGAGAATATATCAAACAAAGCAATGTGCCAATCACTTTAGAACCAAGTTCAAAAAGATATTACATCCGAAAGAATTTTCTGGCCACTGTTTTGGGTTTTGTGGGGAGTGAGGGTCAGGGACTTGAAGGATTGGAAAAATTTTATGAAGATGAACTGAAAGGCTCAGATGGCAAAATAATCGCAAGCACCAATGCGCGGGGAACAAACATGCCAGATTCGACCCAAAAAGAATACCGTGCGCAAAACGGGAACAGCTTAGTTTTGACGATAGATGCAAAAATACAGGAAATTTTGGAAAAACATCTTAATCAGGCGGTTTTGGAGCATTCTGTTAAAAACCGGGCTGCCGGAATTATTATGGATGCCAACGGTGAAATCCTTGCCATGGCAACCAAACCAGATTTTGACCCTAATAGACCATTTGAGATTTTTGATGAAAAAAAGAAGGAAGAGATTGCAAAGATAAAAGACTCCGAAGAACGAGAAAAAGAAATGTTCAAGGCATGGCGCTGGCAATGGCGCAATAAAGCGGTTTGTGACCCATATGAACCGGGTTCGGTTTTTAAGGTCATTACGGCGGCAAGCGCACTCGAAGAAGGAACGACAAAAACGAATGACCATTTTCGTTGTTCCGGCCACATTGACGTTGATCACAAACCCATCAATTGTTGGCATAACCCAAAGGAAGGTGGGCATGGCAGTTTGTCGTTTGATGATGCGCTAATTGAATCCTGCAACCCTTCGTTTGCCCGGATTGGACTTAATTTGGGACAAAAAAATTTCAACAAATATTTTGAGGCTTTTGGCTTCAAGGAAAAAACAGGAATAGATTTGCCAGGGGAAGCTTTCGGTATTTTTCATACCGAAAAAACTTTCAGAGATCATGCTCTTGCTGTTTCTTCGATGGGGCAAACCTTTAAAAAAACACCAATTCAGGTACTTACAGGGGCTACAGCGGCAGTAAACAAAGGAAAGATTGTGGAACCGCATATTGTTAAACAGATTATTGACGAACACGGAAATGTGGTAAAATCAAATGGAACTACTATAAAACGGCAGGTTGTTTCGAGTGAAATTTCTGAAAGAATTGCTCTGGATTGTGAAAAAGTCGTTTCAGGAGGAGGGCATGGACGTAGCGCAGCCGTGCCGGGATACCGGATCGGAGGCAAAACCGGAACGGCCGAAAAAATCGACACACAGGAAGGCGGAAAAGTCGTAAAATATATTCTTTCGTTTTGGGGATTTGTTCCGGTTGATAACCCCAAAATTTCAATCTTAGTGTTACTTGATGAACCACGTGATGGGGGAGAATCTTGGGGTGCCACTATGGCAGCTCCCGTTGTGGGCGCAATTTTGGATGAGCTTCTTCCATATTTAAAAATGGAACCAACATATACAGAAGGCGGCACTGCAAAATCCGTTCCTGTTACCGTTCCAAATCTTGAGGGAGAAAGCGTTTCAAAAGCCAAAGAAATACTCAAGAAGTTAAAGCTTAAATACCGCGTTTCAGGGGAAAAAGAAGTTGTGACAGGACAAATGCCAACAGCACAGGTAATGGTTCCTCCTAATAGCATCATAACGTTATATACAGAAGCAAAGAATGAGATAAACGAAATTGAAGTGCCAGATTTGATCGGCAAAAGTGTTAAAGAAGCGACAGAAATTCTGAATAACAAAGGGTTGAATGTGATGATTAAAAATCCACAAGAGATGAAATCTGAAAAGGGAAAGATTATAGTTGTTGCACAAGATCCAAAGCCTGGAGAAAAAGTTGACCCTGGGAAAATTGTTGACCTTACATGGATGTATAGTGCAGATGCTAATGTGCGCTAATTGTGAGTCCAATTCATTTGCTTTGAAGCGCTTTTTCCCCATCTTCTCACGTGCTTTCCAATCATTCCGAAAATCGAAGCAAAACCGCCTTCTCGCGTGCTTTCCAAGCACTCCGCGGTTCCTAACACATCGGGGAGATTGCGAACTCCTCCCCCTGGACCCTCTCCACAACGCTTTTTTCCAGAGTTTAGGGTTATTGTTTTTAGATTTGGAAAATTACAAGCGGATGGGAAGTGAATGTCAACAGCGAGGAGTTCATCCCCCAAAAATGCGAATCGCTGGGTACTCAAAAAACATCGGAAGAGTTCGAAACGTTTGTATGAAAGTGAAGGTGAAAACATTTGAAAATTGAAGAGCTTCTTGATAATCTTAGAACAAAGGTTAAGGGCATTACATCTTCCACCAAAGATCTTGAGCAAAACTACGTTTTTGTCTGCATTAAGGGAATGAATGCAGATGGTCACGACTTTGCAGAAGAAGCATTGAGGTTGGGTGCAAGCTTTATTGTTTGCGAAAGAGATTTGAACCTCCCTAATCAGATTGTGGTGGATGACACGAGAAAAGCTTATGCAATGCTTTGTGCCAAGTGGTTTGATTACCCGGCGCAAAAGATGAAAATGATTGCGGTAACGGGAACTAACGGAAAAACTACCACCACCACAATAATAAAGCGGGTTTTGAGCCAGTTGACAGGCGAACCAACAGGTCTGATTGGAACGATCCAGAATGAAATTGGTGAAGTTGCATTCCCTGCCAAATACACAACACCCGAGCCATTTGAATTAAACACAGTGCTAACGCGAATGTGGCAATTGAATTGCAGCTATGTAGTTATGGAGGCATCATCTCATGCATTGAATCAACAAAGACTTTTTGGATTGAAATTCGAGGTAAGTGCATTCACGAACTTAACACATGACCATCTTGATTATCACGAAAGCATGGAAAACTACTTTTGCGCTAAGAAACAGCTGTTTGAATCTTCGAAAAAAGCGGTAATAAATATAGATGATACTTATGGTGTGAGCCTATTTAAAGCCCTAAGCGAAAACAAAAAGTGTTGTTCGGTCGGAATGAATTCTGATGCAGATATTGTTGCCCAAAATGTTGAATATTCTGCGAGCAAAGTGGAGTTTGATGTTGAAGTTAATGGCAATTCCGCCCACTGCATTTTTAAGATGCCGGGGAAGTTTTCAGTTGAAAATGCCTTGATTGTGATTGGTGTGGTTTTGCAGCTTGGTTTTAACCTGGCTGAAATAGTTGAAGCAATTGGTAACTGTGCCGGAGTATCCGGAAGATCTGAAGTTATATATTATGACGAAGATGTGACGGTAATCAGAGATTATGCGCATGGACCGGACGGCCTGTTGAATATTCTGCGAACGCTCAAGCCATTTGTTCAAGGCAGGTTGGTTCTTCTGTTTGGATGTGCAGGAAAGAGAGACAGAACAAAACGCAAAGAGATGGGCAAAATTGCATCTGAGTATGCGGATTTTGTTGTTATAAGTTCAGATAATCCAAGAGATGAAAACGAAATGCAGATTATTAATGATGCCAAAGAAGGAATCAAAGGAGTGCCTTTTGAGGTGATTGCAAATAGATTAGAAGCTGTTGAATTTGTGTTGACGAACAGGAAACCTAAAGATTTGATTTTGCTTGCGGGTAAGGGGCACGAAGACTATCAGGCACTTGCGGATTGCACGGTTTATTTTGATGAAAAAAAGATTGTGGAAGAATTTTTTAAAAAGCAAAGAAAAAGAAAGGACGTTTGACTTGGAGAAGATAAATTTGAAGCAACTGGTAAACACATTAGAAGTCACGGTTAGTGGTTTTATCCCTGATGATATGGTTCTTGAAAAGATTGTGACTGACACAAGAGAAGATGTTTCTGGGGGGCTTTTCGTTGCATTAAGGGGTGAAAATTTTGACGGTCACGATTTCGTTGGTGACGCAATAAATAAGGGTGCAAAAGCAATTTTGGTAAATGAAGACATCAATTTTTCTAACTCCCCTACCCTATCTGATTCCTCAGGGACAATTGTTCTTAAAGCAAAGGATATGCCAAAGGTGTTGATGCAGATTGTTTCTTTTTACAGAAGCTTTTGGGGTGGGCTTGTGATCGGGGTTACGGGAAGTGTGGGGAAAACCAGCACAAAAGAATTGATTGCGACCGTTTTGGAGCAAAAATATAATGTTTTCAGAACGCAGAAGAACTTGAATAACGAAATCGGTGTGTTCCAAAGCATGCTTAGCCTGAAAAAAGAACACGAAGTTGCCGTGATTGAAATGGCAATGTGTGCCCTTGGTGAAATTGAGGTGCTTTCAACAGGAGTGAAGCCGGATATTGCGGTTATTACAAACATAGGCGTGGTACATCTGGAGTTTTTGAAGACGCGCGAAAACATTCTGAAAGCCAAAATGGAAATTACCGCCGGGCTCAAAAAAGACGGATTGCTGATCTTAAATGGTGACGATGAATATTTGAGCAAGGTATGTTCAAACGCAGACTATGAGGTTTTGTTTTGCGGAATGAATAGACACGATCTGGATATCTATGCAACAAACATTTCTCAAGAGAGAATTGTTGGAACCCGTTTTGAAATTAATTTTGCCAGTTCTTCTTCACAAGAAATTAAAAGCTATATACCTGTGGCCGGAAAACATCATGTTTTGAATGCCCTGATGGCTTGCGCTGTTGCAAAAAAGTTAGGATTATCGAATGAGCAAATTAAAGAAGGCCTTGCAAACTATAGGCCAATTGGAGCAAGGCAAAAAGTAATCATCAAAAATGATGTCACCTATGTGCTGGATTACTATAATGCGAATCCGGATTCTGTGGCAGCGGCAATCGACGTGCTTTCAAATTTGGAGCAAGCCTCAAAAAAAATCTTTGTATTCGGCGACATGGGTGAGTTGGGAGATGCTTCAAAGCAAGAACACGAAAATGTTGGTACTCTTGCGGCACAAAAGGCAATTTCAATCTTTTGTGTGGGTGAAGCTTCAAAATCTGCATATGAAAAGGCAAAAAGCTTGGGAGCAGCAGAGGCTTTGTGGTTTGAAGATAAAAAAGAATTGGCAGAAAGGTTGCAAACTGTTTTAGCGAAGGGTACCGTGGTTTGGATTAAAGGCAGCAGATTCATGAAAATGGAAGAAGTGGCTGAACTTTTGGGACTTTTGGAAGAAGATTAGGAGTGAAGAAGCGTGAATAAAATAATCCTGTTGATAGCCTTTTTTGTGGCATTGTTTATCACCCATTTCTTGGGTTTTTGTGTGATTCCAATGTTAAAAAAACGGCATTTGAGTCAGGTGATTAAAGAAGAAGGACCAACCTGGCACAAAAAAAAGTCCGGCACCCCGACCATGGGTGGGATTATGTTTATTTGTGGTATTTTTTGCGCGGCATCTGTTGCATATATACTTCTGATTTTATGGGGAAAAGAACCCTCTTTTCAAGTTCTCCAAAACTTTGTGCCCGGTCTATCTCTTGCCATAGAGTTCGCTACGATTGGATTTTTGGACGATCATACCAAGGTTGTTAAAAAACAAAATCTGGGGCTTAGAGCACGTGTAAAATTCGGGTTGCAAGCGCTTACCGCCGGCATTTATCTTTTGCAGATGACCTATATCAATGGGCACAGCGGGATGCTATATATTCCGTTTTTGGGTCAGTTTGATTTTGGGTGGTCTATATACCTCGTTCACATGTTCATTATTCTGGGGTGTGTTAATGCCGTGAACATAACCGACGGAATTGATGGGCTGGCATCATCGGTCACCGCAGTCGCGACGCTTGGCTTTTTGTTTTTGGCTTTGATGTTCGGCAATTCCGTGGCTGCGATTCTTTCAATTTGTTTGGCGGGCGGCTGCATTGGGTTTCTTCTTTGGAATTTTTATCCGGCAAAGATTATGATGGGTGACACTGGCTCGCTCTTTTTGGGCGGCTTGTTAGTTTCGATTTCATTTTTGCTCAAAGTGCCGGTCTTGCTTGCTTTTTTCGGAATTGTCTATGTGATCGAAACACTGTCGGTAATGATACAAATGACTTACTATCACTTCACGCACAAACGAATTTTCAAAATGAGCCCGATTCATCATCATTTTGAACTTTCGGGTTATAGTGAAACGAAAATCAACATCTTGTTTATGTTAATTCAAGCAATCGGTTGCGTTGTTGGGATTATTGCAGTAAGAAGTCCGTGTATCTTTTAGCTGTGAATTAAAAACATATATGGGCATAAACAAGACGCCACCTCTTCGGGTAGCGTCCTCGTTATTTTGCTTCTACACAGTTGGAACCCAACCGGAAAGAACCTTAATTACATAATCACACACATGTAAACCTGACATCACAACATCTTTAAAGAGAGTTCCCTCGTCTGTGTTAACCCATGGACTCAAGCACCAATTATCAGTCACCCTGTTGTAAGCATCCGGGAAATTCATGAAAGTTTCAACTGCCTGCGTTATGCGCTCCAGGGAATCCATTTGGTTACCCGGATACTGCCCCTTCCGCTGTTCTATATTGGCACCAAGTTGAAGTAGCAACGCTTTCACGGCACCTATTGTTCTTACATCTTTAGTTTCCCATTGTTGTATCAAATAACGATCAGAAGGATCAATGAATGTTATTTCAATTATGGTTGTTAAATAGTTCACCACATCTTTTTCTAGCGTTTCCTGGCCGCTTTCAACAGCAGCTCTGATACAATCACTGCATAACTTAAACAGCGGGCGCACCTTGCGTTTTCGATTCTCCGGACGCGTTTCAAGCATAAGCTTGACCACGCGAGTTTTTGCCCATTCCGCTAACTGCTTTGATATTCCTGCTAGAACACGCACATTTTGCCCATCTAGTTCCTGTTTCCACAATCTAAGAATCACGTCACAATTCATGTCAACAAGACCATTATTTAGTCCAAAAGGGCCATTTGATCTAACTTCCTGGTTTTCAGTG
>BNZN01000019.1 GCA_026001145.1 Clostridia bacterium
GTCTCATTTTTCTTTCCGCAACGGTGACAATGCAGCAAGCCATCATCATGATAAACAAGATTAGCGCTGCAACTGGAACAGGTGATTATGTTTTTGCAGCTCGCGCACTGAACAATTGTGCTGTAGCCCTTTTTGTTAAGCACGATTATGTTTTGCTTGTTTTGTTTTAGATTTTCCGCAAGCTTTTCAACCAATTCGGTGCTTAGCATTGATGATGTTTCTTTGCGATCAGATATATCTAAAATCTCAACGTCCGCTCTGCCTTTCACATCTAGACGAATCAACTTATATATACCTTGTTGTGCTTTGTAAAAACTGATCATTGATGGTGTTTCAGAAGCCAAGATCAAAAGGCAGTTACCATATTTGGCACGAAACTTGGCCACTTCGAGTGTGTCATAAAGTGGCTTGCGTTCCGAAAGATATAATCTATCATGCTCGTCGGCAACAATAATTAATCCAAGGTCAGAAGCGGGTGCAAAAACGGCCAACCTAGTCCCAATAATGAGAGTAGCGCGATTGTTTTTGATTTGGTGCCATCTGTTAATCCGTTCACTGTGGCTCAGTCCACTGTGCAAAATGACAACTCTTTCGCCAAAATCAAATTGCGGCAGCTTTAAGATGTGATTTATCAACTCTATCTCAGGCACCAGAAATAACACAGATTTGCCGGTTTCAAGAACGTCTTTAGCTAAATTTAAAAGCGCACTTGGTTTTTTGGCTCCGAGACCGAATAATAAAACGGCGGCCAATTTTTGTTTTTCAAATTCGTTGGCGAACTGCCCATAAACCTGTTGCTCATCAGGGGTTAGCGCAATTTTGCCCGCGGGTAGGTCTGATTTTAAAACAGGTGGCTCCGATTCGATCCAGGCGTAGTCGACGATCCCCTTTTTTTTCAGGGAATCCGTAATATATTTTGAAACATTACAAGCCGCAAGGACATCTTTAACTTTGATTGCCTCCCCATCGGAAAGCATGTTGATTACCGTTTGTTGCTTGGGCGTGAGTTTGCAATCAATGTGACTTAAACTCAGTTTTGCGGCAAGGTGTTTTTTCCTCTTTTCCAATTTGGCCGGCAAAATCACGTTCACGGCATCAAAATAGGTGCAAAAAACCGTTTTAGAAAGCCAAATAGCTAATCTGATCAATTCGTCATTTAAAACAGGTTTTTCGTCAACGATGTCAGAGATATCTTTAAGTTTCAGGGTTTCTTTTGAATCGAAATCATCGATAATATTGAAGACAAAGCCCTTGCGACTGGCATCTTTGTTGCCGAATGGGATTAACACACATTGACCGGTTCTGATTTTGCCAGAAAGCTCTTCTGGAACACGATAAAGGAACAATTTATCCAGCGAAGGTGAATATGATCTGTTTTCAATTGCAATCTCAGCCACTACCAACTAAAACACCCTCTCCGGCTTTTGCTTCCCAAACCTAAAATAGTGGCCGGAACAGTTTGAAAAATGAAGTTATTAATTTGACGCTAACCCGTGTGTTTGTGCAATCTTCGATAGTAATTTTCCGGCAATTTTTCAATGTTTCTTTGCAATCATTGGCAAATTGTTTTATAGCTTCGGTTTCGGACATAACAACACCTATTTCAAATTGAGAATAAAAACTGCGATAATCTATGTTTGCCGTTCCAACAACACCTAAAACGTCGTCAACAAGCATAGATTTCGCGTGAATAAACCCTGGAGTATATTCATATATGTTAATTCCCGCTTTCAAGGTTTGCAAAAAATAAGACCGAGAGAGAAGATTGGTGTACCATTTGTCATAAATCCCGGGATAAACAATTTTAACATCAGTTCCGCTTTGAGCCGCGTTTTTACACGCATTCAAAAACTCGTTGCTTGGAACGAAATAAGGGGTGAAAACACAAACTTCTCTTTTAGCGCAATTTAAAAGATTCAGGTAAACACTTTCATAAATCTGCTTTGAAGAAAGCGGCCCACAGCTAAAAGGTTGCACAAGTCCGGCGGCATCAGACTCACAATCACGAGTTGCTGGCCTGATATATTTTTTGAAGTCAACGTCATATCTTTTGTGCAGATTCCACATCTGAAGAAACATAGAAACAACACCTTGCACGGCCTCTCCGGCAATCAAAACGGAATTGTCTTTCCAATGCCCAAAACACGGTTCCCGGTTTACATATTCGTCCCCGATATTGAAACTGTTTACAAATGCTGTTTCGCCATCTATTATAATTAATTTTCGGTGATCACGCTTGTTAGTGAATGAGTTCACAAACAAGGGGACCCTGTTAAATGCATGGCAGTGGATACCTTTTTTTCTGAGTGTTTTAAAATAACCAAGCGGCAATCTGTTAACACATCCAAAATCATCATATATAACACGTACTTCAATGCCTCTGGAAACCTTTTCTTCAAGTATCTTCAAGATTCTAGACCACATATATCCGCACTCTATTATGAAACATTCAATAAATATATATGATTTTGCTTTGGCAAGTGCTTTCAAAATTTCTTCAAATGCCATGGTTGTCTCTGGGAAATAACGGGTTGTAGTATTCCTATATGCTGGATATGAGTTGCCTTCGAGGTAATTTGTTACTCGCAGTGAACTTGGAATGGGGGGGCCTGATTGACAGCTTTCGTTTATATACTTGGTTATTTCGTCTCTGAACTCCAAAAATTTGATTCTTTGTCTTTTGGGTGTGCGTTGCAGACCAAAAAACAGATAAAACAAACCACCAAAACCAGGGAAAATCAAAATCGGAACGATCCACGCTAGTTTGTGTGTGTCTGTTGATTTGCTGTTCATTATATATATAGTCAACACTATGCTTAGCCCTTCAAAGACTACCGGCACCGTTTTATTGAAAATGAAAGTCATTACTAAAAACAAAAAAAACTGCAAAATAATCATAAGGCAGATCAAATTAAAACGGCTCAGCAAAGCTCCAATAACTCTTTTGAATAATCTTCTCATAACAAAACAGTTCCCCACATAACATTGACAAACTTTAAAGTTGCTTGATATAGTTCTTTACAATTATCTGGAGCAGCTCATCTCTATCTATTTTCCTGATGTAATTTCTTGCATTGTTGTGGGTAGTTATATACGTTGGGTCTTCGGAAAGCATATAGCCTACCAGCTGGTTTATAGAATTATATCCCTTTTCTTCAAGGGCTTCATAAACTACTTTCAGAATTTGCTTGATCTCTTCTTCTCTTTCAGATTCTAAAGAAAATGCAATAGTGTGATCACTCATTCTAATTCCTCTCCTTTGTCATTTTTTAGGTTCATTAGATTCAGACGTAGCTTCCTTCATTAAATCAATCTGTTTTGAAGTGTCTAAAGATTCTACAGCTGTGGGTTTAAACATGTTCAGTTTGTTTAATATTTTTTTAGTTTTTTCACATTTGGGGATTATAAAAGTGCGCTTTTTTTTGCTGTAAACAGCGAATATCGTTTCGTCTTCGAACGTTAACTCAATGTCACCAAACAAGATGGTATTCGAATTGAATGTGGTCTCGACTAGTCTGTCTTCACAAAGATCAAGCTTGACATTGTAACGCGAATAATCATCTTTGTCATAGGCTTTTTTTGAAGAAGCAATAAGCCGTTTTTTTAAAGACATTCCCTGCACAAAGTTTAAGAGCACAAACATCCATAGGATAAACAAACCTAACGTAACAGATTTCTTCTTAATATTTATCACGAACACTGCAACGATTAGTAACGTCATTATAATGAAGTTTCTGATCACCATTGTTTTGCTGCGTTTAATTCTTTTGCCGATCAGCAGGAAGTTAAATGAAATGTAATTCTCAACGGTCACTTTATAGTCTGCAGTAAGCTTTGGAACTTTTTGCTCATCTAAAGTTCTCTCTTCAGCTTTTTTTGCTTTTTCTTCCAGCAACTTAAAACGCCCTCCCCAAACTGCCTCAGTCTGTACTACTGTTAGTTCTTACGGGCAGCACCAAAAACAAAAAATTCTCTTCATCGGTTGCTGGCTCCAAAACAACCGGTGAAAGGTTGCCTAAAAACTTCAAACTGACTTCCTCAGTTCCGCAAACCCTTAAGGCATCCAAAAGTAACCTGCTGTTAAAGCTTATGCTAAGTTCTTCGCCTTCAATGCTGCAAGGCAGCTCGTCATTCGCCCAACCGGTTGATCCCTCACAACTCAAACGCATGTCCATTTTTCTCAGTTCCAACGTTATGGGTGCTTTTAATTTATCTTGAACAATGACGGATGTCCTTTCGATGCTAGCGATAAAATCCTGAGTTTTCACAACAACTCTGGTTTTGAATTCCTTCGGGATAGTTGTTTCATAATCCAGAAATCTGCCCTCCAGCAGTTTAGATATGACTTTGCAGTTGTTTGTTTGGAACATAGCATAGTTGGAAGATATATCTATAAATATCTCCTGGTCCGCGGAGGGAACCAAACGCGCAACCTCCTGAAGTGACTTGCTGGGGCAGATGATGCTAATTTCTTCTGCCAGGTTAATGAGCTCTTTGGTTGTGGCCAGTCTGAATCCGTCCAAAGCAACCATTGTTATTAACCCGCCACTAACATTCACCAACACACCGGTATAAAGCAATTTGGTTTCATCTGCCGAGGCTGCATATATCGTTTTGTTGACCAAATTTTTAAACTTTTCGGCATCCATGGTTATTGTGCTCTTTGCAGTTACTTGTGGCAATTCAGGATATTCACTAGCCTCAAGTCCCACAATGTTGAATTCGGAATTGTTGTTTGTGATCTTGAGATGCAAATCTTGGGTCTCGACTTGTAAGGCGCCATCTGGAATTCGGCGAACAATCTCGGTGAACAGTTTTGCACCAAGCACAATTTTCCCCTCGGCTTCTACCTTTGCGTCTATTGTGGTTGTTATAGCGACATCGAAATTATATCCAACGAGGCATACATGATCTTGGGTAGCTTCAAGCAAAATTCCTTCAATAACTGCAAGGCTTGAGCGCACCGCAACAACCTTAGAGGCGTTCTGCAAGGCAATTGCAAGCTCACTGGCGAGGCACGAAAACTTCATGATCCTGATCACTTCCCTTACGTTGCGAATTTAATTTTGCCAATCTTGCAAGCAAAACATTAAGTAAATCGACCATAGTATAGCACAAAATTTTGCAAATTTCCAATTTCAGAATTTCGGCATTATTTTTCCGAATTCCCATGACCTGTATTTTTGACTTGTTGGCGTTTTGTTATGCTTGTGAAATCGACGAGAGACCACCTCTTAGGTAGCCTCTCTTTTTTCTCTTCCTATCACTTATGACCTGCCACACACCCACTTGCGGGAAGACGTACGGCCACGAGTTTCTTTGTTCAGCCAACCTGCGGAGCTTCCAACAACACCCTGTGAACGAAAAGCAAACACTCTCTTGTGACCAGATCATAAAATGACAAAACATCTGGGTTGGTAATGTCAAACAGTAGACCATGTTGCAGAAGTGTCTCGTTGTTGAGGTTGCTGTAGTGCCACGCAGCGGTTTCACGTGTGCCCGCATCCCTAGCGGCCGCAGCATCAATCTCGTCAGCCGTTCGAATCTGCTGAGGAGCCCGAGGAGGCAACGCATGAGTTTGTTCAACATATCCTCGCATCGCTTCTGTATAAAGTGCCTTCACCAAGGCACGCAAATCCGCTACTGTTTTTGTTCCTTTGCTCTCGAATTGCCTTATTGCTGCGTGCGAAAAATCATCAGTAAACACTACCTTAACAATCTGGCACGCACAGCAGTGCTCAGGCCAGCAATACCATTTTCAACATCATCTTCTGGCCTAACACCATAAGAGACCGGCGCAACCACCGAAGACACACTCGCCGCTACGAGAGCAATGCATAGGACTTTCTGCAAGTTTTTCTTGCTTTTCATAAGCAAAAACCTCCCTCAAATTTCGGAACCAGTCGGAACCAGAACTTCTGGCTCTCTATGTTTTTCAGTTTATCATAAATTGATTTTCATGTCAATGCCTTTTTGCTGAAAAAAGTTAATTTCAGAGAATGGCCTAGATTATCGAAAAATAATTTCGAACATTTGTGAACTATGCATAAAATATAAGAGTGGGCGGAGCAAAGGGATATGTCACTCGATGATAACCCAGCGAACATTTGGCAGCTTACGGAACCAAGTGAGCTGCCTTTTCGCATATTTCCGGCTGTTTTTTTTGATGAGGGTAACAACATCTTCCAAACTGCTCGTTCCCTCGAAAAAATCTTTGAACTCTTTATACCCAATCGCCTGAGCTGCCGTTATTCCTACCTTTTTCTCAAAAAGTCGTTTAACCCCTTCAAGCAAGCCCGCCTTCTCCGTAAAGTACGGCTATAATTATATCAAGACCAAACAAGCACTCGCGTGCGGCCAAATCAGAAAGGACCAACTCATCCGGATTCGCAGGCAGGAAAACGCCAACACCCCCCGCTAGCATGGCCGCCGCCGCCGCCGGGTTTTGGTTCTCCCTCGTAGCTGCGGCGACAGCGTCTGCAATCTGTTGTGCCGTCCGGGGTTGCATGCCGTCTCTTCTTGTTTTGCCCCGTGTTGCTTGTGTGTACAGTCTGTTCGTTAAACCTATGAGGGATTGTGTAGCAGCGCGCAGGGTCGAAGTTCGCTTTGCTTCCAACTGGACGATATCACCAGCAGCACCGGCAGCGCCTGGCCACATTATGCTTAGAACATTCGAGATCCCGGCTAGCACAGATTGCGCTGCGCCACGAACCAGAGCACGTTGGGACGGCGGCAGCTGCATCAACTCCACCACGTGCTGCTGGAGTGGCGCAAGAGCTTGTTGCACGCGCTGCGCGCGCGCCTCAAGACGATTATACAAGCACATCTGGCCGAACCAGTGTTGTCTCCATAGCATTTGTTCGTGTGTCATGCCAACGAAGTTACGAACCGCTTGTGAAGTCTGTACATATTGCAACAATCGGTTGACGACATCACGGTTCATTCCCAATAACCCATTTAGAATCTCATGTTCTGGTCCAACAGCGCAAGGTTCTGGTCCAACAGCGCAAGAGACCGGAGCAACCGCCGAAGAGACACTCGCTGTCGCAAGGACAATGCACAGGACTTTCTTCAAGTTTTTCTTGCTTTTCATAAAATAAAAAACCTCTTTCAAATTTCGGAACCAGAACGCCTGGTTCTCTATGTTTCTCAGTTTATCACAATTTGTTTTTCATGTCAATACCTTTTTGCCAAGAAAAGTTAATTTCGGAGAATAGCCTAAATTATTGCAAAACAATTCCGAATATTTGTAAGCTATGCATAAAAATGTAAAACCTGATATGCTTGTGAAAAAACGATGAGAGGTCCAAAAAGAGGATCGGCTCAAAAGAACCGATCCTCTGCCATCATCAAACAAAGCAATTTTAAAAGCTTGTGTTTCAAATAACTTCAAACAACAAAATTAACCAAACTGCCGGGAACATAAATCTCTTTTTTGATTCCAGAGTTGCCCAAAATCGCATGGATAGAGGGTTCGTTTTTTGCCAGCTTCAGGGCTTCTTCTTTGGTTTCGTCGGTTCTGATAACGATCTTTGCTTTAATTTTTCCGTTTATCTGAATTACAATTTCGACAAAACCATCTGAGCAATCGGTCTCGTTGTATTCCGGCCAGTTGCTGGTGCAGGCCAGGCCTTCAAATTTGCACTTTTCCCAAAGTTCCTCGGATATATGCGGTGCAAAAGTACAAAGCAACAGCAGAAATGTCTTTAATTCAAAGCGATTAATTTCAGAAACAGCATATATCTCATTCAGAAGGCTCATGAGTGCGGCAATGGCAGTGTTGAACTTCAAAGTCTCAATTTCTTCCGAAACTTTTTTGATGGTTTTGTTAAAGCTCGATCTTAAGCTATCACTAAAATCAACCGCATCGCTGGCCGGCAGATTCAAAAGGCCCCAGACTCTCTCTAAAAAACGCGCACAACCCTTTATTGAATCTGTGTTCCAGGATGCTGCACTTTCGAAATCTCCAATGAACATCTCATAAAGCCGCATTGTATCCGCACCATATTGGTCGAGCACGTCATCTGGGTTAACAACATTGCCGCGTGACTTGCTCATTTTTTCGTTGTTCCCACCAAGGATCATGCCGTGGCTTGTCCGTTTGGCATACGGTTCTTTGGTCTGTACAACCCCAATGTCAAAAAGAAACTTATGCCAAAATCTGGAATAAAGAAGATGCAGCGTGGTGTGTTCCATCCCGCCGTTATACCAATCAACCGGCATCCAATAGTTTAGTGCTTTTTGTGAAGCCAATTCTTCATTGTTTTCCGGGTCGCAATATCTTAAAAAATACCAAGAAGAGCCCGCCCATTGCGGCATTGTGTCGGTTTCACGTTTTGCCGCCGCTCTACATTTTGGGCATTTCACATTTAACCAATCTTCAAGACTTTCAAGCGGCGAGACGCCGGGTTTAATCTGCTCAAACGATTCGATTTCCGGCAGTTTAAGTGGCAGTTCTGATTCGCTTAGTGGAACATAACCGCATTTTTCGCAATGAATAATCGGGATAGGCTCTCCCCAATAACGTTGCCTCGAAAACACCCAATCTCTGAGTTTGAAATTAACTTTTCTTTGCCCCAAGCCGGTTTCTTCGAGCCACCCAATGATTTTCTTTTGTGCTTCTTTGACCGAAAGTCTGTCAAGCATCCCGGAGTTTACCATTTTCCCTTCTTTGATTACTTCAATGATAGGCAATGAAAAGTGGTCTGCGAATTCTAGATCTCTCTGGTCATGCGCAGGAACTGCCATGATTGCACCGGTTCCATAAGACGTTAAAACATAATCAGAAATAAAAATCGGAATTTGGGCCTGGTTTACGGGGTTAATTGCAAAAACTCCTTTAATCTGAACGCCGGTTTTTTCTTTGTTCAAATCTGTGCGCTCAATTTCAGATTTCTTGGCGGCAAGTGCGACGTAGTTCTTCATTTCAGTTGCGTTGGTGGCTAAATCCAGCCACTTTGCAACAAGTTTGTGTTCCGGCGAAATCACCATATATGTGACGCCATAGATAGTATCTGGTCTGGTTGTGAACACTTCAAGCGAGTCGCCGGTTGTGGTTTTGAATTGGATGTTGGCACCTTCCGACTTTCCAATCCAGTTGATCTGCGAGCTTTTCACTTTTGAGGGGAAGTCCACTTCCTCAAGGTCATCTATTAACCTCTGAGCATATTCGGTAATTTTCAAAATCCATTGATTTTTTTGCTTTTTAATAACCTCTGAAGAACACCGCTCACACTTTCCGTCGATCACCTCTTCATTCGCAAGCACAACATTGCAGCCGGTGCACCAATTAACCATTGTTTCGGCCTTGTATGCCAACCCTTTTTTGAAAAGCTGCAAAAATATCCACTGCGTCCATTTGTAATATTTTTCATCGGTCGTGTTAATCTCACGGCTCCAGTCAAACGAGATGCCAAGCCTTTGAATTTGGCTTTTGAAGCGCGCTATATTGTTTTGACTGACAATTCGAGGGTGCACATTGTTCTTCATTGCATAATTTTCTGTTGGCAACCCAAACGCGTCCCAGCCGATGCAATAAAGCACGTTAAAGCCCTGCATTCTTCTTTTTCTTGCAATAATGTCCAGCGCTATATATGCCCTTGGGTGCCCCACATGCAAACCACTGCCGGAAGGGTAGGGGAATTCGATAAGTGGGTAATACTTCGGTAACGATGAGTCGTCTTTTGCTTTAAACAGATCCGATGCATACCACATTTTCTGCCATTTTTCTTCCACTTCAACAAAGTTATACAACACATCCTCCTCCTAAAATATTAAGTAATGCTAAAATGTTTGAATAACATATCGCGTCTTTCAATAAATCCATCTACCCTTGCTTTCATGAAATCAGTAATATCGTTTGACTGAGCAATTAACGCCAGCAGGTTTTCTTTTGTAAGGTTTTTGAGCTTTTCTTTTGCCGTCTCTGTCAGCCTTTCAGGATAAAGCAGATCCGTTGTGTTGCTTTCTGCGCCCCACCAAAAATCTGTGTATTGGGTCCAATAGGCGCCGCCAAAGAGTGAGTAATTATGCTTTCTTCCGGGTGGCCATTGATTAAATCTGTTGGCGATTGCTTGTCTGGAAGCTTTGTCGCTTGTTTTAGCTTGGTCAAAGGGGAAGTCACGAACGTTCCGCCCTGCGCCTGGGCACGTTAACCATCTCACAAATGGAACCTTGCCATATTGAACCTTTTGCAGATTGGCCATTCCTTCGTTGTCTATAGCGATAAGGTGGTAATGAGGGTTTTCTTTGGTGCCATCTTTTGCAACCAGAACATTGTGCGGTCCCACATCCCAATTTCCGAAAACAAAGTTGAATGTTTTGTAGTTGCAAAGTTCGTCTTCGCTTATCTTGCTCAAAAGTGCATAAAACTTTTCTTTGGTATATTTTAGCAAATCAAATTCTGTGTCTACAAACAGACTTAAAAAGCCGGATTTTTTCTGCACATGGCCATTTTTGTTAAAATCGCATTCAAGGGTTCTGTGCACCGTTGGCGGGACATATGCGAGATTTGTATAAACTGAAAAATCATATGCCGTTTCTTCCATTCGGTCTCGAACCATCTTCCCATCGGAAGTGGTTTTGAAAACAGCTTGTATCCCACCTTCGAGGGTCACTTTAAAAACGCTGCCAGAGAAGATGGCTTGTTTTTTGTTTCTCAAAAGAAAATCCTTCATCGGTTCTATGTCAAGCACTTTTGCTTCACTCAAAGTTTTTTTGATTTCGCCACTGTGTTTGTGCCAGTTTTCAGAAAGATATATGTCATAATTTGAATTTTCGTGTGTGTCAACAGTCGTGGGCAGTTCGGGTTCAATTACTGGAAGAGTTTCTTCAATTTCTTTTGTGGGTTCGTCCAGCTTGTTTCGTTTGTGCCTACTCGGAAGGAGAGAACGCAGAATTATAATGATAAAAACCAAAAGAAATATCAGTGCTGAAAATCGTTTTATTCTTTTTAACTTTGCTTCTTTTTTCAGTATTCGTTTCAGTTTCATCCCCCTCTGTGCCACTTCTCTGAATGTGTTACTGACATCTTCGATTACTCAGCATTGTATCACAAAAGTTATGTCCTTACAAGCGCGCCAAACCTGTAATCACAGCTGACGCATGCAGAGAGTTGTACGTGGCCACATTTCGTTCAAAACGCACTAAAATTAGAGAATATTTTGCAATAATCTAGGTGATTCTCTGAAATTAACTTTTCCGACAAAAAACATTGACATCGAAAGCAAATTATGATAAACTGAATGGCATAGAGGGTCAGGAGTTCTGGTTCCGAAAATTTAAGGGGGTTTTATTTTATGAAATGCAAGAAATTGCAGAAAGTTTTGTGTATGGCTCTCGCGGCGGCGAGTGTATCTTCTACAGTTGTCTTCGCCAATCCTGGTGATGAAGCACATGATGCGCTTATGGGCGCAATAACTAAAGTGACGGAGGTGCAAAAGAATGCGACAGCCGCATGTGTAGCGGCGCGTGCTGCTGACAGGGCAGAGAAAGAAGCAGCCGAAAAAGATTGGATGGCTAAATTCAAAGCAGCACTCGAACAATGCGACAACACGTTATGGGCGCTGCTTTTGGTTTCTGAGTTGGAAAATGCTAATTCACAAAAGCTGGCGGATGCCGAGAAGTCGCTTAGCACGTTCGAACGTCTTGTTGGTGGTTCTGAATGGTCCCCCGAGTACCGGTGGATCGCCGAGAAAATGGAAGCCACGTTGATCCGGGCTGTGCTGCTGCAGGTTGAACTGGCAAAGTATGGCGTAACACTGGCGACGGCAGGGCAGAGAGAGGTCAAGGACTTGTCGCAAGTTGCTGGTTGGAAGCGGTGGGCAGAGGCGTACAAGAGGCTAAAAAAGGCTGACACATGGCAAGAACACCTGCAAGCGGCCTTTGATGGTGCCGGGAGCAGGTGGAGGCAGCTCGACGCGATGTTGGGACCGTTTGAAGAGGAGAAGTAAAAAAACAAGCGGAACAAAAAAGAGACATCACTTTTTTGGTGGTGTCTCTTCACGATTTTGTTCTTTCAGGGAAGGTATTCACGATGCTGCCAATTTGCAAATCAAACAGACGGCATGCGCAGCAATTCCTTGGCTGGTTCCTGTGAATCCGAGACCTTCCTCTGTTGTTGCTTTTATGTTGATCTGGTCTGCTTTACGTCCCAAGGCTTCAGCGATGTTATGCCGCATTTCTGGGATGTGCTTTGCCAACTTGGGGCGTTGTGCGATGATCGTTGAATCGATGTTCATCACGCAAAAGTTCTGGTCTTCAAGGATTTTTTTGACTTTTGCAAGAAGCTTCAGGCTGTTTGCATCCTTGAAGCTGGCATCATCCGGGGGGAAAAAACAACCGATATCTTCAAGACCCGCAGCGCCAAGAAGAGAATCTATGATTGCATGGACCAAAACATCGGCATCAGAATGCCCATCTAAGCCCAGCTCATAGTCGATTGTTTTTCCGCCGATGACCAACTTTCTGCCCTTGACCAGGCGATGCACATCATACCCATGCCCAATTTTCATTGTGTGTTTCCTTTCACAAGACCCCGTTCGATCTAATATGTTGTCGGCGAGCGCTAGATCATCTTTTGTTGTGATTTTGATGTTTGTTTTTTCGCCGGCTACCGTGTGAACCGTTAACCCACGCATTTCGAAGAGCTGGCTGTCGTCCGTGAAGCTTTTGTTGTGGTTCTTGGCAAATGTCATTGCTTCAACATATTCCAACTTTTTGAAAACCTGTGGTGTTTGGACCTGAAAAATCTCGTCTCTGTTCAAAGTTGCAGAAACAACGTCATTTTTTACCACTTTTAAGGTGTTTTCTGATGCAAAAACGGGTATCACAGCACCATATTTCATGCCGTTTTCGATGCATTTTTGAATTAACTCTTCGCTCGCAAATGGCCTTGCAGCGTCGTGTATGCATACAAAATCGGCCTTTTCATTCGTTGCTGTTACCCCCAGAAAAGTCGATTCTGATCGTATTTTTCCCCCTTCGACTACCTTGATTTTTCCACCTTTGAACCGGATTTTAAAATCATCAACTAACCCTTTGCTTGTAACAATAATTACTTCATCCACTAATTCAGAGTTGACAAATGGTTTAAGACAAAGCTCAATGACCATTTCCCCATTTGAAAGTTTTGTTGTTATTTTGTTTTGATTTCCCATCCTGGTTGAGCTGCCGGCACCCACAATAACTGCGCTAACAAACGGTTTTTGCACGTTGTTTCCCCCTAAACAATCTAAACGATAAGTAGCTCTTCTTTAAAGCTCTTTGTGATGTTTTGCACTCCGGAATCCGTTACAAAAACAGTATCTTCAATTCGAACTCCAAACTCGCCTTTCAGGTAAATTCCAGGCTCAACTGTGAACACATTCCCCTTCTTGATTATATCACAACTTTTGGAAGAAAGGTTAGGGGTTTCGTGAACCTCAAGCCCTAGGCTGTGACCAAGACCGTGGCCAAAGCAGCCCTTAAAGTCACTTTGCTCCAAAAAGTTTCTTGCCAGGAAATCGATCTCTTTGCAGCTTTTTCCTGGCTTAATCGCATCAATGGCCAACTTTTGCGCGTTCAACACAAGTTTATAGACTTCCTTTTGTTTGTCTGAAGCTTTCTTGACAGCAACGGTTCGTGTCATGTCGGAACAGTAATTGTTATAGATAACACCAAAATCAATCATCACAAGGTCTCCTGCTTGTAAAAGCTTATCGCTGGGCATTCCGTGGGGTAGAGCAGTTTTTGTTCCGGACGTGACAATAAAATCAAAGGCAACTTTTTGAGCGCCCTGTTGCCGAAGATAGAATTCAAGCTTTATTGCAAGTTCAAGTTCCGAAATGCCGGGTTTAATGTGCTTTAGTATGTAAGAAAATCCCATATCCAACAAATTTTGGCTGGCTTTAATATTTTCCAGTTCACTTTCATCTTTCACCGCTCGTTGGTCTCTTATAGCGCTTTCCAACGTGTCTGAATCTAGCAATTTAGTGCCTTCAAGGCAGGATGAAAAATACTTAAAGTCTTCCATACTAACATTAGAAATGTCCATGTCTATTTTTTTTGCCTTGCATTCCTGTGCAAGGTTTCGAATTTGCTCTTTGCGGTCCTGAATTAAGATGACATTGCAATCTTTTGCTGCTTCTTTGCAATAGGTTATATACCTTGAATCTACCAGAAGAAAAGCTTCTTTTCGGTTAACGAACAAAATGCCATCACTTGTTTGGGCGTTGCAAAAATAAAAGCGGTTGTGATTTCCGAGGATGATTGCCGCATCAATTTCATCTTGGTTGTTCAGAAAATTTATTAATGAATTTATCCGCATAATGCGCCACCTTTCTGAGCTAAAAAGCCATTTTTTTGCCTTCCAAGCACACCGAAATCCAAAACAAATTCTCTTATTTCAACTTGCTTTCCAAGCATTCCGAAACTCGAAACAAATTCGCTTTCTCGAACTTTTCTTTAATTTGAAAGAAAAATTCCAAAAGAAGCAAACCAGGGAGAGGATTGCGATTTCCTCTCCCTGGACCCTCACTTTAAACGCTTTTTTCCAGAGTCCAAGGTTTTTTGCTTTGAGATTTTTATGCTTCAGCTGTGTTTGCGCGCCAGGCAATCAGGTTAGAGATTGCCCTTTCTGCGAGTTTTTCGTGTCTAACTTTCTTATCTTTTATTTTTGTATCAAATGGCGGCAAAATCCCCATGTTGCTGTTCATCGGTTGGAAATCTGTAATCGCACTATCGCTGATATATGAGGCAAGAGCTCCTATCATAGTGGTTTTTGGAAGAGGGATCAACTTTAGATTTTTGATTGTTCTTGCCAGATTCAACCCGGCAATCAAGCCACTTGCAGCAGATTCTAAATAGCCTTCAACTCCGGTTATCTGACCGGCGAAAAAGCAGTTGTGATTCATTTTATATCTAAAATGTTCATCAAGCAACTTTGGGCTGTTTATGAATGTGTTCCTGTGCATCACACCGTATCTTACGAATTCGGTGCTATTAAGCCCAGGAATCAAACTAAATACGCGTTTTTGTTCGCCCCATTTAAGGTTTGTTTGGAATCCCACAAGGTTAAACAGGCTACCTTCGTTGTTTTCTTGCCGCAGCTGAACAACAGCATATGCCCTTTCGTTTGTTGTTGGATTTATGATTCCGACGGGTTTTAATGGACCAAAACGTAGGGTATCTTTGCCTTTTTTTGCCATAATTTCAATTGGCATGCACCCTGAAAAAGTCTGAAAATCTTTTTGTTCAAAACTCGGCAGTTGCACAGTTTCAGCGTTAATCAATGCGTCATAAAATTTTTCGTATTCTTCTTTGTTCATCGGGCAATTGAGATAATCTGCGCCACCTTTGTTATATCGTGAGGCAAAAAATGCTTTGTTTTTATCTAAGCTTTCACCTGTTACGATTGGTGCCGCGGCATCAAAAAAACTAAGATTTTCTTCTCCAAATGCTTCTTCAATCTTTTGGCAAAGGCTGGCGCTTGTAAGTGGTCCGGTTGCAATGATGCATGGTTTTTCTTTTGCGGGCAGGTCACCCAATTCCATTTGAACTACTCTGATTAGCGAGTTTTCTTTTACTCGTCTTGTTACGTATTGCGAAAACTGTTCCCGATTTACAGCTAAGGCATCTCCGGCAGGTGTTCTTGTGTTTTCGGCAGCTTCCATTATTATTGATCCTAAGAGTTTTAATTCTTCTTTCAACAGCCCCGATGCGGTTTCTCTTCGAATTGATTTTAACGAATTTGAGCAAACGAGTTCGGCAAAACAAGGGTTTTTGTGTGCGGGAGTGAATTTGTGAGGTTTCATTTCGATCAAATCAACTCCGATT
>BNZN01000020.1 GCA_026001145.1 Clostridia bacterium
TTTATATTATTTCTGCAACTTGCAAGATTACGATCTATCATAATCTTGTTACTGCTCTCAGCAAGCACAAACTGAAATGGCAAAACGGAAAGCAAACGCAATAGCAATAAGGAGAAGTCCTCGGGACCAAATTGAGCAAGAACTGCCGGAATTCTGCAGATGGCGTAGCCTTTTTGCTCTTGATTCATCAGCAGAAAACAGATCCCCTGCGGGACCTTTTGACCAGAAACTCGGCTACTCTATGTTTACAGGCAACAATACTACAGAATGCTATGTGGACGTGATGAACTATTACCTTGCTTGGGCGCTTCACACCACAGCAACCGAATCGTTCGTAGCCGGATCGTTTTATTAGAAGCTTTGAAAAAGAACCAGACGGTCAATCTGGTTCTTTTGGCTTTTTGTGTGATTATTTGCCAATGCAAAACCTGTTGAAGACATCATACAAAATCGAATCAGAAGTGTTTTGGCCAGTGAGCTCATAAAGAAAACTCAAAGCCTCTTCCATCTGAGTGCTGATCACATCAAGGGTTCCAGTTTTTAATGTTTTTTGAACTTCTTCAAGGCGGTCAATTGCTTGCTGCACGCAATTATATTGCCGTTCATTTGCCAAAACACAGCCTGAATAAGCATTCATACCAATCTTTTTCGTTATCGCTTCTGAAAGCAGATTTCGAAAGTTTTTGTCATGCGTTGAGCCTTCAACAACGCAGCTTACCTTGCTTTTTATATATTCCCGATTTAGCTTCAGAGGAAGATCCAGCTTGTTGATCACAGCTATCACATTTTTTCCGCTTGTTTCTTTCAAAATCCAGTTGTCCAGCTCATCAACGGGCCTTGAAGCATCAAAAATTGCAAGGATGAGATATGCCTGATTTAGTTTATCAATTGCCCGCTTTACCCCGATATTTTCAACCACATCACAGGTTTGCCTGATTCCGGCTGTGTCCGCGATGTTTAACATTATGCCGTCGAGGTTAACAGATTCTTCAATCACATCTCTCGTGGTGCCGGGGACATCGGTAACAATGCTTTTGTCACATCTGGCTAAGAGATTCATTATTGTGGATTTGCCAACATTTGGCTTGCCAACAACAGCAACCGAGATGCCCTCTTTAATCATTTTCCCAGATTCATAACTTTCAAGAAGTGTCCGTAGTTCGTCTAAAATTTGTTTTATTTTTGATTCCAGCTTTTCAATGTCAACCAACTCTACCTCTTCTTCAGGATAATCTATGAATGCGGCTATATGGCTGCTTAAATCGAGAATGTCTTCGGATATCTCGGCTATTTTTTTGTGCAAGGCCCCCTGTTTGAGGTCGAATGCCGCGGTGTAAGCTTGCTTTGTCCCTGCGGAAATAAGATCCATTACAGCTTCAGCTTGTGTTAAACTCAATTTTTGATTCAAAAAGGCGCGCTTGGTGAATTCTCCAGGCTCAGCAATCCTTGCTCCAGCTGCTAGAGCACTTCTCAGCAGCTGTTTCAAAATATATAGCCCTGAGTGGACAGAAAGCTCAACAACGTCCTCACCGGTATAACTTTTTGGCGCATTAAAATTGAGCAAAACCGCCTCGTCGAGCGTTGCCAGATCTTGGTCCACAACATGTCCCAAAAGAGCCCGATAGCCCTCGAGATTTTCTATTTTGATTGTTTTATTTTTGGGCACAAAAATCCGGTTGGCCACCCGCTTTGCATCAGAGCCAGATATCCTGATTATTCCAATTCCACCCTGAGCATAGGGCGTTGCAATTGCCGCAATTGTCTCTTCATTAGAATTTATCATAATGTATAAACTATAGTGGATTTTGCATCGTTTGTAAACACAGCGCGAATTATAAAATATAACAAATTCTTAGCAAGGTCCCAAAGAATCTTGCAAAATCTCTTCTGGTGATTTATTCGTATATCCGTCAGGATCAGACATAAACTTTAATCCAGAAACGTCAAGGCGAAATTGGCGCGAGCGAGGGAGATAGTAACCGCCATCTCTTGCATACCCCGAACGCAACTGTACCTTACCATCTTTCAGCTGCTTTTCATCAAGTGGCCGCGCTGCCGAGAATTTTGCATGCCATTCAGAAAAGTATTTAGCCATATATTTGGTAGCCAACAAGACGGCATCTGTGTCTTCTTTATCAGGCAACGTTGTTCCACAGAGATGAACTCCTGGCGGACTTGCGTGCACTAACAAAACACTTCCATCTTTGCATGCGCCCAAACATACCCACACATGCTCTCCCTTTATGTGCATAATATCTCCCGGCTTGTAATCTTTTACATCTTTCACTTCTGTGACTTCGCCCCAATCGCGAGCCGAACAGGAAGCTACGATAGAGTTTAAAGCAAAACCGTCATTTCTATTTTCTTTCTTGCGGCATATGGTTAGTGCTCTGCCTACCTCAGCTCCGCAATCTAGACCCGACATTTTTTGCACCTCGTATTTTTCTCGATTCGGGTTTTTCGAACCTGGTCCATAAGTAGGGTCATAGTATTTGTAATCTGACCCCTGAGTTTTGAAAAATTCGTACCAGCTTGGAAGAGGTTCATGACACAGAGCTCCTGGGCCGGGCACATTACCAGTTGCACCGTACCCGCCAGCCCATACAAAAAGAGTTTTACCCACAGGTTGTAAAAGCGCGACTATGAAATTTCGTTTGGTTGGCATGCCGGGGAAAAAAGGCCAAAGCAAAGGTGCCGTTAGCACTGGTTTCGTGTCCTCGTGGCATTTCAGAGTTGCGATGACAGGATCACGCTGCATTCTAAGAATGCTATCCCATAATTGCCTTGTGCGCGATAATTGTAAACTTAGTAATACACACCCCTCCTGCGTATCTATCCGCTCCACAGCTGGCCAATTTTGTTGTTCAACTTGCCACACGTCATAACCAAAATACCGAACGAAACGAGGGCACATAACACAAGCTGCCTCTTCGGGGGCAATATGAGGATTAACAGACCCGCTTAAAAACCGGTGCATCTCCGGTTTGTCACTAAATGTTACATCAAAAACTACTGTTCTGTTACCTGGTTTGTTTTCTTTCTTGATTTCTGAAATAATAGCATCCCTAGAGTTACTTGAAGTTTGGTTCGCAAAATCCGGATGATTGGGATCCAGCACTACTGCCTGACCGCCGTCTTGCTGCTTAAACCAGATTGGAAGATCAGCTGCGTAAGAAACTGGTGCATTCAGCGAAGAGACACTTGTGACCATTATTCCAGCACAAAGCAACAATGCTCTCTTTAGTTTATAGTTCATAAATTATTAAATACCCTCCTTCAAAATTCCTAAATTTTAGGAGCTAAAACACCTAACTTTCATGCTCCCTAGTTTATCACAATATGCGTCGTCGTGTCAACTGCTTTTTCGCAGGAATAAGCCAACATGTAAGCGCCTGAATTGCCGCAATTGTCTCTTCATTAGAAATTATCATAATACAGAGATTATAGTGAGTTTTGCGTTATTTGTAAATACAGTGTGTTGCTCCAAATCCAATCATCAAGAAAAATTCCAGATGAACTGCCCCTTTACACTAAAACGCGAGCCCGTCAATGCAGTTATCATACACAAAAGTTCTTACTTCGTTCATATCGCCAGTTTCATAAAATTTGACAAGCAGTGGCGTGAATTGGGGGATCATTTCAACGGGAACAGATATAATCCCTTGCCCATTTGCAATCATTTCTTTGTTGGCCGCAAGCATCGCTGTGCGCTTGTTGCCGTCAAGAAAGAACTGTCCACGCACACAGTAAAGCATGATAGAAATAGCTCTTTCAAGAGGGTTTGGGGCGGTTTGCATTTCTGCTAATCCTGCTTTTATATTGTTCTCGTTTGGCATTTCAGGCGTCCAACTGGTGCCACCGATAGACACAGGCAAAGTGCGAATATATCCGGCATTGTAAATAAGACCACCACCACCCACAAGCTGGTTTAACCTGCAGATATAAGCAAAGTCGAGCGGCGGCTCTAAAGTGTCGAGAATAAACTGCCATGCTCGTTTAAGATTATTTACAGCTATAATGTCGGAGACTTTAACACCTGGCGCAGATATTCCGTTAAATATCGTTTCTGTATCGGGATAAGTAACCCCCAAACCTTCTAGTTGAACACTTTTATAGATGTAATCAACAATGTTTCTCTTTGCTAAAAAAATGTTTTGCTCCCTTGTCATATTAAATTTTGGCTGCATTATATTCAGCTTCTTTCTATAACGTCTCCCAGTTGTGTTCCAAAAAACATTACGGTTCTTGCGGTGTTTGTCTTTTCGCTGACATAAGTTTATCACAATGCATTTCGGCATGTCAATAAGATACCTCCAGGAAAAATAACTCTGTATTTATGTTACTTCCAGTACTTCTTGCGTCAGCCGTATGCTACAGATGATGTGATATAATCAATAGGGGGACAGGTAAAATAGTGATTTTGAAGAGAGGGGTAAGTGTGTGAAAAACGCGCTGAAAAAGGCAACATGCCAATTTATGACGATGTTGATTATTTGTCAAATGGGGGTTTCTGGGGCGGTAAACGTAAAGGTGAGTTTGACAGAACAAACAGAAACGGAAGCAACTACAGTTGTTCAGAAAAAGCTCAAACCGGAAACCACCAGCGTATATAAACTTTTGGAAAAAAACAAGAAAATAAAGAAAAGTGATTTGAAAAGTGTAGTCAAGAGAATTAAATTTGTTGGGTTGGTAATGTTTTTATTCGAATATGAAGATGCTATGGATGCAATGGATCAAGTGGAAGAAAAAGGGTTAATAAAGGGGCTGGAATCATTCGAAAAATCCAGCAAAAACGTTACGCTTGAGGATGCAATAAAACTGGGATTAAGAGTTGCCAACTTTGGTTCTGGCGATGCGGAAGTCGAAGAATATTTTGAAACGCTGCAAGACAGAGGTATTATCCCAAAAAGCAAAGAAATGGACAGTAAGTTTAATTACGGTGTTGCTTTGAACCTCCTTGAAGCTATCAAACTTGAGAGGGCGGCGTATTTTAAGAAAGTTAATATGACCTCGATGAGTGTAGAAAGTGTGGCCACAATTTACAAGCCAAAAAAAGAAGGAGTGAGATCCCCAGACGGCAGATATGAAGCGTTTTTGTCAGAATGGGCCGGGGTTTATAATGTGTTTGTCAGAGTTCTTGCCACCGGGCAAGAACAGCGCGTTTCAAGCGCAACAGATTGTGATGTTAAGGAAATTTATTGGGGAAATGGCTACTTGTTTTTTCGCAAAGATAGTGGTTATGATGAACATGATCATATTTGGGTAGCAAGCTTTAATGGGCAAAAGGGACGTGATCTTACACCAATCAAAGGAAAATTTTTTCATTATTGTGGTGTTTACACATTTGACGGAACTGATTTTGTTAGTGTGGCAAATTATGACAAATCAAAAGGGGAATATGTCTATAATGCGATAAATCTAGAAAATAATGAGTGGTCACCTATGAAAGGGGATGGTGAATACAGATCCTATACTACGCATGATATCCCCGGTGACAACGACAACTGTCTCAAAGTTGCTTGGGAATTCAATTACGGCGAAAATGCTAAGATATATGAAAGAAACAAGAAAACAGGGGCCGAAATTTTGATCTTTGAAGTGGCTAAAAATCGGCAGTTTATTCCACAGTTTGTTAGCACAGATGGTTCTATTTTTTATGGTCTTTCGAACAACAAAACCAGGACGCTTTGCCCAGTGGCATTAAATTTGAGAAGTGGAGAATTGAAGGTACTGTATAAGGACGATGATTACGATGTCCTTTATAGCGAACCAGATTACTTGGAAGGAGAAAAAGAAAAACCGCTTTGTGATTTTGGAACGTCGAAGCCATTGATGGTGCAGTACTATGCGAAAAAGTTCAAGTCGGTTGGGATTGATAGCAAAGTTAAAGAAGCTTTGGAAGATGCGAAGGAGAACCTTGGTTTTGACGAAGTGCGAGTTTTGAATATCTCAGCTGACTTGAATGAATACATATTACAAAGGGTAGTACCATGTGGAGTAGGAAACAAATATACCTACAATTTGCGCACTAAAACACTAAGGTGCATTGAATCAAACGAAGTGGCAAGCATTGCTCGAGAGCTTGATGTGTACACAAGACCGATTTCATATTTAAGCAGAGATAAACTTAAGATAGAAGGCTATCTGACATTACCACTTGGAAAAGCTCCCGAAAATTTGCCGACGATAGTTTTGGTGCACGGAGGACCATGGCTGAGAGATTGTTGGAGCGAAAACGGTGAGGTATACTTTCTTCAAAGCAGGGGTTATGCAGTGTTGCAGATCAATTTTAGAGGTTCGATTGGCTATGGGCGTGAGTTCTTGGAAAAAGGCGACAGGCAATGGGGAGAAAAAATGCAAAATGACATTACGGACGGAACAAAGTGGCTTATCAAAAAAGGCATTGCCGATAAAGACAGAATTGCCATTTATGGAACTTCTTTTGGCGGTTATGCTGCACTTTGTGGGTTGACCTTCACTCCCAAAACCTATGCATGTGGCGTTAGTCATTGTGGCCCTTCTGATATCATTAAGCATTTACAAAACACGCCGGAATTTTGGGTAATCGCTCAAAAACAGCACTATCATCATGTTGGCGATCCTGTTGCAGATGCGGAAAAACTCAAAAAAGCTTCCCCTGCTCATCACCTAGACAGTATAGAAAGGCCACTTTTTTTGGCACAAGGGGCCAACGACTCACGCGTTACGCGAGCAGAATCAGACAGAGTAGTTAATGCGTTGGACGAAAATGGTGCAAAGGTGGAGTACATGGTTCGGGAAGGTGAAGGGCATGGATTCAGGAAATTGCAGAACCGGCGAGATTTTTACGAGTGGCTCGAAGAATTTTTGGCCAAGCACCTCAAGCCTTCAAAAAAGGCAAAAGCCGCAAAGAAATCCTAGTTATTTGAAGGGCCTGTGTCTTCATATAATTTGCCGGTTAATTAAGATTTCTGGATTTCTTTCATATTTTCCAAGCGCAGTTTTTTCTAGTGGTTTGTTCAACAATTCAAAACGCATAACTCTTTTGAAAATTGGTAGTTTGCGATTTTCATTTGTGATGATCCGCCCCACGACCTCACCAAGATCTGGACGACGTTTCTTTGCGTAAACTTTCGCAGTTATCATCACTTTGCCGTTTTCATTGCTGCCATAAATCAAGCATTCGTCAATTTCCTGGTGAGCCTCAAGAATTTTTTCCAACTCTTCAGGGTTAATCTTTCCACCATTTTCAAGCACAATCAGATTTTCAATTTTTCCCGTAAAATAAAGAAAACCGTCCTCGTCAATAAATCCCATGTCGTCGGTATGAAACCACCCGTCTGTAATTGCCCTTTTCGTGGTTTCAGAGTCGTTATGGTAACCGCACATAACATTGTCGCCCTTCACGAGAATCTCACCCGATTCCTCTGCTATCTTAACCTCGTTGCAAGAAATTGGCTGACCAAGAGACCCATCCTTAAAGTTTTCTTTTCCGTTTGTGCACACAACCGACGAACATTCGCTGATACCATAACTTTCGATGAGCCAAATTCCAAACTCCCGGAACTTTGCAACAACACCTTCTTTCAGTCCTGTGCTTTCACAAATTATTTTCCTCAGCCTGCCGCCAGTGACTGCGTCATAGCTTTTGCTGTTTTGTTCGAGCCGAGAGAGGAGCATATAAACCGTTTTTGGAACCAGGTACAAAGATGTTGGCTTCACCGAGGGCAAATCTGTGAAGATTTTCTGAATTCTACGGCCAAAATGTATCTCCCCTCCCCCCAAGAAGGGAGCAAGCAGCGCGCCAACTAATCCATATGAATGATAAAATGGTAGCACATTAAGATAAATCTCATTCTTTTCAGAAAGATGCGTCTCAATTCCACCAGCAAAGGCACTGCAACAAAGGTTTTTGTGTGACAACGTGATTCCCCTGTTTTTTTCTGTTGATTCGGAAGCGAAAAGAATAGTGCAAACCTGGTCGGGATCAAGTGCTGAGTCAAAGAAAGAAGCGGATAGATTAGCTTCCAAAATGTTTGTCGGTGTTTTAACATCCACGAAAGATAAAAAATCCACATTGTCTATTGGTTTGCATCTGCAATTCAGATCTACCACAGTAGACACATCGTAAGTTTGAACCAGTGGTATTATATCACCAACCGCCTTCTGTGAAGCGAGCACGGCCACTCCCGCAGAAATCACAACAGAAAAATAGCATACAGTCCACCTATATGAAGAATCACCTATCATTAAGACTTTTTTATTTTTAAATCTTTCAAAGTTTGATCTGGCAAAATTGGTGACATCACAATAAAACTGTTCATAAGAAATCCGCTTATTACCAAAACTAAAGGCAATCGAATCCTGATATTCTTCCACGCACATCTTTAACATATCATGCAAGTCGGTTGGTTTTCTCACTAAAAATTCACATCCCTTAATTTTTTAAAGTCTTTCAGATTTTTAAAAATGATTTAAATAACGCATTTGGAGTGTAACACATTTTTGCTTATAAATCTAAACGAAAATGTCGAAATCGACACGCGCACCATTGATTCTGTTTGATTGACATGTTAACCTATCAGAGAATATATTTTTTACAGAAAGTGTTGAAGCGAGTTTGTAATATTTGTGCGGAGGTATTCGTGTGGGACATGTAGGTGCAGGGAAAATTACATTCGGGACAGAGCCAAGGTCTTTTGAGGACAGTATGGCGAATGATATTACGTTTTGTGTCACAGAAGAGTGTAATTTGAGATGTAAATATTGTTACTTGGTGGGTAAAAATGGTGACAAGAAGATGACCTTTGAGACGGCAAAAAGAGCGGTCGATTATGTGTTGTCTGCCCGAGATATATACCGTGAAAAGTCGGTTGTCTGGAATTTTATTGGAGGAGAGCCACTTTTAGAAATTGATCTTATTGATAAAATTTGTGACTACATCAAGGATAGAACTTATCTTACGGGGCATTTGTGGTTTCATAATTACATGTTTAATTTTTCAACAAATGGGTTGCTTTATGATTCGCCGAAAGTGCAGAATTTTATTCAGAAGAACAAAGAACACTCATCTATAGGAATAAGTGTTGATGGCAACAAAATTAAGCATGATATGCAGAGGGTTTATCCAGACGGCAGGGGGTCGTATGATGATGTTGTCAAGAATGTGCCGTTGTGGTTGTCGCAAAACGAAGGCGCTTCGACGAAAGCAACTTTTTCTCATGACGATTTGCCTTACCTGAAGGATAGCATTCTTCACCTTTGGAATCTTGGAATTAAGGAAGTTATGGCGAATGTTGTTTTTGAAGACGTCTGGGAAAAAGATGATTCCGCAATTTTTGAAAACCAGCTACGGGAACTTGCCGATTACGTGATTGAAAACAACATTTTTGATGGTTCAGGGTATAATGTCAGGTTTTTCGACCCTTCTGTGGGGTTCCCCATAACCAAGAATACGCTGAAAGAAAGGCATTGCGGCGCGGGAAAGATGTTGGCAATTGATTGTGGTGGCAACTTCTTCCCTTGCATCAGGTTCGTAGAGTTCTCGCTCGAAAAGCAGAAAGCGTTCAAGATTGGGGACGTAAACACAGGAGTTATTCTTGACAGGTTGAAGCCGTTTAAGTATACGACATTGGAAAAAATAAGCAATCAAGAATGTTTGAGCTGTGATGTTGCGGTTGGTTGTATGTCCTGTGTGGGTTTTAGTTATGATGATTCCCAAGATGGTAGCATTTATAAGCGGGCAACTTATATTTGTGATATGCACAAAGCGAATGTCAGGGCGATTGAATATTTTTGGGACAAAGTGAATGCGAAGTTAGGTGGGAGGGAAAATCCAAGAGAAGTTCAGAGAAAGATTCGGGAAAAGAGCAACAAATATCTAGCCATATGTGTTAGTGATGAGGAGAGTCCCTCATATTGTTCGTATTCCAATGAAAAAAAATGGGGAGAAAAGCTTAGGATGTCGGATAGTTTGATAAAAAAGTCGGTGGAGTTTGCTCTTAGCAATGGCTTTACTCCTGTGTTTGTGGGTGACACACCTCTTTATAGGGATTATGTGAGGATTGTGAATGCTGGTACACCTTATGCGAAGCCTCAAAATGTTATGGTTGTGTTTGAAAAAATGATCTGGAAGGGAGTTGATGCGCCGTTTGCCATTTTGATTGTAACCAAGACCAATCTCAAAAGTATTAACAGATCTGCCAAAGATTTGTTTGAGTTTTGTGGGACAAAAAAGCTGACGATTGTTCTTCGAGGGATTGAAAAGTTTGACGATGAGGATTTGAGGATATATGAGGAGCAATTGGGTCTCATTCTGGATTTTGTTGTTTCAAGCGGCGGTGAGCTGGACGTTAACATTTTTGATAAGCGTTCGCTGCATGAAGACCTAGAGGTGAATTATGCAAAAGGTTGTGGGTGTGGAACATTGTCTTTTGCGGTTGCACCCAACGGTAAATTATATGTTTGTCTTGGGCTTTATTATCAAGATGAGGGATTTAGTGTTGGAGATTTGGATAAGGGATTGAACTTCGATTATGGGGAGCAGTTTGAGGATGATTATTCCGACGAGTGTGGACACTGCAGGAACAGCAAGTGCAATAGATGTATTTACCTTAACAAGATGTTGACGAATGAATATAGTGTGCCGGCTGATATTCAGTGCAGGATTGGGGCTTTGGAAAGCAGACTTCACAGAGATTTTGTTGCGCGGTTTAGGGAGGGCACTGAAGAAAGGACGCGGAGATTGTGGGCATAAATGAGTCGGTAGTGCGTTTGTCAAAAAAAGAAGGTAAGGTCCGACAGTCGCGATTGACAAAAGATGAGATTAGACAACTGCGAAAACGATTAAGTTCTCTACGCAATCTTGTTGTGACGTTGGATAACACGCAAATTGAAATGGAAAGTTCTTCTCAGAAACAGGATATATTACAGGAGATGGAAAGGTGTCGGGTAAGATTAAATTTGGAAGGTGGTGTGAGTAATGAATAAATTGTACGACTATGCTTTTATGGAAGCTGATGGTGGCAGTGGTGGCAACTTCAGGGCATTGTACGACTGCTCGGGCTGCTCGTCGTCGGCCTGCTCGAAAGGTTGCTCGAATAGTCAGACTCACTGTGGGGGTTGTCTCATTAAGACAAGGGCGTAGTAGTCGGTGTAATGCGTGGATGCATGAAAGGATTGTTGAACAGATGCTATTAAAAAACAACAGATCACAAAGCTTCAAATTTTGTGATCTGTTGTTTATACATTAAGCGCCGATGCTTGCTTCAATTACTTTCGAATCTATTTCTTTTTTGCATGTCTCAATAAATTCAGTAATATCCATACTTTGCTGTTTTTTGGTTTTTTTGTTTCTCACTGTAAGTGTTTGGCTACTTTGTTCCCTTTCACCCAACACCAAACTATATGGTATCCGCTTAGTAATTGATTCTCTGAGTTTTTTCCCAAGTTTTTCGTTGCTTAAATCAACTTTGGCCCTAATTCCTGCTGTTTTAAGTTGATTTTCAACTTCTTGAGAATAAGCAAATTGCTTTTCGGAAACCGGAATGACCGAGACTTGAACTGGAGCTAACCAAAGCGGAAAGTCACCTGCAAAATGCTCGGTTAAAATCCCAACAAATCTTTCCACGCTACCAAAAATGGCCCGATGAATCATGACTGGAATGCTCTTTTGCCCTTCGTTGTTTATATATTCCAACCCAAAGCGTTCCGGCATCTGAAAGTCAAGTTGAATTGTTCCGCATTGCCAAACACGATTAAGTGAATCTTTGAGGTGAAAATCAATCTTGGGGCCATAAAATGCACCATCGCCTTCGTTGATTTTGAAATTAAGATTCTTTGCTTTAAGCGCTTCTTTGAGCCCATTGGTCGCAATTTCCCATTGTTCGTCTGTTCCCATTGAATCTTCTGGTTTCGTTGAAAGCTCAATATTATATTCAAAACCAAAAACACTATATATGCGTTCAACCAGATCTATAACCTTGATCAACTCGTCTTTGGTTTGATGTTCTGCCATAAAGATGTGCGCATCGTCTTGGGTGAAGCATCTGACTCGCATCAAGCCGTGCAGATTGCCGGAATTTTCGTGTCTGTGCACAAGTCCAAGTTCAGCCAAACGAAGCGGCAATTCACGATATGACCTTGGTCTTAATTTATAAATCAAAATAGAGCCGGGGCAGTTCATGGGTTTGAGAGCAAAGGACTTTTCATCTACCGCGGAAAAATACATGTTATCTTTATAATGCTCCCAATGCCCAGATTGACGCCACAGGTTTTCATCCAGCATGACTGGTGTTCTGATTTCTTGGTAGTCGTGCTTTACATGCTCTTCACGCCAAAACTTTTCGAGTTCGTTTCTTATTACAATCCCATTTGGTAAAAAAAACGGAAATCCAAGCCCTTCATTGAAGAGTGCAAAAAGTTCAAGTTCGGTGCCCAACTTTCGGTGGTCACGTTTTTTTGCTTCTTCAAGCTGCTCGAGATATGCATCGAGCTCTTTTTTTGTCTCGAATGCTGTCCCATAGATCCTTTGCAGCATCTTGTTTTTTTCGTCACCGCGCCAATAAGCACCTGCAACCGACATAAGCTTGAATGCGCCAATTCCGCCAGTCCTTTCAACATGAGGACCGGCACAAAGGTCAATGAAGTCACCCTGTGTATAAGTATAAATCTTCTCAGAATCTGGCAGGTTTTCGATGAGCTCAATCTTATACGGCTGATCACTCATCAATTTCAATGCTTCTTGCTTCGAAATTTCGGCTTTTTCGAACTTTAAATCTTGCTTGATTATCGCCGCCATTTCCGCTTCAATGGACGCAAAATCATCGACTGAGAGTTTGTGTTGCATATCTAAGTCATAGTAAAATCCGGTGCTGATAGCAGGTCCAATTGCAAATCGAGCGTCAGGGTAAAGGTGTTTTATAGCTTGTGCCATTATGTGTGATACAGAATGCCTGAGTGTACTTAGTTTATCATTTTCCACCGCTTAATTTGCCCCCTTTACCATTTTTGTGATCCCAAAGTTTGTGATCTTTTTACCTCTTTTTTATTGTTCCATCACCAAAGATGTTTTTCTCAACTTGTGGATCTCCTGAATACAAAACCTTTCCGTCTCCAGATATATTCACTTTCAAAGATTTTGATGCACAAACTTCACAGTCTCCATCGCCACAGATATCCACTATGGTGTTTTGTGTTTTGAATTTATTGGCCGATATTTTCCCGTCGCCCGAAATCCTTATATCTAAGTTTTCGGCACTGCCATCAAGAGAAATGTTGCCATCACCACAGATATCCACCGTGGCGTTTTGTGTTTTGAATTTATTGGCTGATATTTTTCCGTCGCCGGAAATTCTTATATCTAAATTCCCAGCACTACAAAGATAAACTTGATGGAAATAAAAATATTGTTACAAAAACTACTAAATTGTCTGCGGCCGAATATTCGCTAGTCATAGATAATGTAGGCACGACTATTCGAACAGCTAACCGGTTCAGTGATAGGTATTCGTCAAATAATAGTTTTTGCTTGTTTGGAACGGAGCGACCTTCAGTTATCATTGATGCCACCGAAAAAGATAGCCAGATTTCTTTGACCACAGACAAAAATATCTCTGACGAGGTAAAATTTGTTGTTGATGAAAAAGAAAAAACAATAACCCTTTCTGGGAAAGAAGGGCGTAGATATGACTTTTCGAAATTTGAGATTAAGCTTCAAGCAAAAGTAAATAAAGTCGAATTGAATGGGGATTATCATTTAGATTCTAATTTGGGAAAGATGGATGCATTTACACTGAATGCTTCTGGTAGCGTTGATGGAAAAATTAAAGCTGAAGTAGAAAAAGATCTCAAATGTGATATCTCTGGTGAGGGAAACGTTTCTCTTGATGGCAGTGCTGGGAATTTAGATATAAGAATTTCCGGCGACGGAAAAATATCAGCCAATAAATTCAAAACA
>BNZN01000021.1 GCA_026001145.1 Clostridia bacterium
CTTGTAGAGAGTCGACTCCAGCCACAGGCCCGTCGGGTCAGCGAAGGATACGGGTGTCACCATTGAAGAGACACTTGCTACAGAGAGAAACACACATAGGGCCTTTTTAACCCCATCCTAAGAAGAGTGCCGCGAGATGGAATTGTGGTGGAAACGGCGCAGCACCCGATTCGCGGCAATGAGGCCCCGCAGCTTATTCGAATCCCGAATATCGAGACGTTTACAGATCTCTCCACCACGTGGGAGGGGTTTTCTGCTACATACACGGAGCGGATTCTTCTGGGTAGGTTGCCGATCAGCTTGCTTGGCGAAGCCTATCGGCACAGATTCGACAGACCGCACGGGTCTGGCAACCCATCACAAATAGAAAATCCGGCAACAAATGAAGAGGAATCGACGTTAGCAAACAGCGTGTTGCCAAACTCCCTTGCCGAATCAGTAGACGGTCAAATAACAACGAAACAAACGGAGCAGACCAACAGTGAGCGAAGGCGCTTCTCGCTGGGCGATCTTGCCGAAACATACGGCAACCCAGGCCGCAACCAAGCGGAAGAGGACTCAGAAAATGTATAGGGGCCGAGACGATGATAGTTCTTAGTTCGGAGTTTGCTTTTTAATTTTGATCGGCCAGAAAGGGGAAATTCATGGACTGAACCAGAATTAACTTTCCGCAAAAAGCATATTGACAAGTCGCATGTATTGTGATAGACTCATCGACAGGGGCTAGGAGTTCTAGTCTCAAAAATTTAAAGGAAGTTTTATTTTATGGACAAAAAACAAAGGGTTAAAAAGGCCCTATGTGTGTTTCTCTCTGTAGCAAGTGTCTCTTCAATGGTGACACCCGTATCCTTCGCTGACCCGACGGGCCTGTGGCTGGAGTCGACTCTCTACAAGAACGAAGCTGCAGTTACCACTGGTCGTTTTGAAAATTTGAATGCTGTGGCGGTGTACATCGCAAAGACCAAGAAAGATCCAACAATAGCTGTGTATTTAAGGTTTGATGATAAAAAATACACAAGGCTTTTATTGTTTGATGCTCCTGCAAAGCAAGTGGTTCCCAAAGAAGCAGTTGATGATATGTGTAAAAACGAAATAGAAGAGTTTAAGACGGCAGGCTACGGCGAACACGAGGTTTCTTGTCCCACGGAACCTGTGCCGGCGGCGGGGGATGGAAAGCTTCTGCTTGTAAACGTCGTTTTCAAAAAAACCGCCACAAGCGACGCTGGTCGTTCGTCAGCGGCGGCCGCGGCGGGCTCGTCACCGAGGCGTGCCAGGCCCGGCGCCTGCGTCACCGTCGCCAAGCAGCGCGAGCGGCGCGGCTGGGCCGTCGGCTGCTCTGGAGCCGTTCGCTTGCGCCCCGCCCATTTTCATTCCTGAGCGGCCGGACCTTGCTAATATTTTAGCAGCGGCCGCTAGATTTGTAGGACGCGTCGGTTGGGGTTGGGATGGTTGCTGGGATGCGGCGCGCTTTCAGAAGTTGCTAAACGGCGAACTCGATGAAGCGCTTTATAACCACTACAAAACGCTGGGACCCGACTACGAGGACATTTGCCAAAAAAAAGATTGGCCAACAGACAAAACACTGACGCTCGACGCTGGTAGCTTTTTCAGTTATCTCGCCCTTGTGTGTTTGCCAGCGGCTAAAAGACCGGCAAGCTGGCAAATGGGCTCTGTTGGTGACTCCTTGCAGGGCGCTGGTTTGTGCGCCTCGTTCGAAAGTGTGGCAAGGCAGCGTGGTGTGGTGTCAAAAGACGCCCTAGCAAAAGCGGCAGAGCTGATACATTTCCTTCCGGGCATGAAGCCTGGCGACATCATGCACGTTCGCAAAGGTGACGATGTCAAGAATCCGAATACCGGTGGCCTTTGGATGTATCTCTGGACCATGGAAGATAAGAGCATTGTGGCGCTGAATTGCGCGCCGCCTTGTGTTAAGCTTTGTAGTTTCTCGCCCCCCGGTTTGGAAAACAAGAGCCAGGCCGCTTTGTTAGTTAAAACATGGATGGCTGCAAAGTTTCCCGGTTGTGATGCAAAGTTCGGCGCAAAAGGCTACGACAGAGATTACTCGATCGTGTTGAACTCGCGTTGGTGCCCTTGGATCCTGAAAGGAGGCCCCGTGACTGATCCCGAAGGGCTACAAGCGAAGCCAGTGGCAGAAAATCTAGCACGTCTTTTTGGGGCGATAGAATAATGCTGATTTGCTAGAAACAAAGCTGTTTACCGAAAAGCCTATAGGTAGATTGTTAGTTTCTTAGGTTGATAAATGCTTTGGGAGCTTGTTCGTGTCGGATTGACGTGAATAGGCTCCTTTGCTCTGCGTTTCTCGCGATTGCGTTAGATTAGTCTATGTGATACAATATCGAAGAGACTTGATTATGATAAACTGCGGGTGAAAATAGTGGAAGTACTGATAGTTAATGGGCCAAACATAAACATGATCGGAACAAGAGAAGTCGACATATATGGTAGCACAAGTTATGAAAGTTTTTGTGAATTCATAAAGGCTTATGCGCAAAAGCTTGGGATAACCTTCGAAATTTTTCAGTCTAATAGCGAAGGGGAGCTGATTTGCAGGATTCAAACGGAAAAAAGCAACTTCATAATCATAAATCCAGGAGCGTATACCCACTACAGTTACGCGATTGCAGATGCAATAAAAGCGGTTGGCATTCCGACAATCGAGGTGCATCTCTCTAATATTTATTCACGGGAGGAATTCAGACACAGATCAGTCATTGCACCGGTTTGCGTTGGTCAGATTGCGGGCTTCGGCTGGATTGGGTATGCGATGGCACTGGACTTTATTTCTGGGCGAAATGGGAGAAATGAGTTATGTTAGAAAAACATCTCAAAACTCTTGAATTTGACAAGATTTTGTCCCTTTTGGAGCAGATGACAATCTGTGAAGAAGCCAGGCAGAAGATTAAAGAGATTCGGCCATGCACAAACCTGCAGGAGGTTCAAAAGCAGCAAGAACAAACTTTGTGTGCGCAGACTTTGATTCTTCGGTATAGTGAACCAGAAATCCTTTCGTTTGGTGAGATTCATCCGATTATCGCAAGGCTTGAAAAAGGGGCAACACTTTCGATTAAAGAGCTGCTTGCAATAGGAATGTTGCTTAAAACTGTTCAAAATCTGATTAGTTGGAGCAAAAACTTTGCTAACCTTGAGTTAATTTTGAGCAAATATTTCAATGAATTGAGAAGTTTGAAATCGCTTAGCGACATACTCGAAAAGGCAATTGCTTCAGAAGACGAAATCAGCAGCTTGGCAAGTGATGAATTGGCCAGACTCCGAAACAAAATTGTTGAAGTCAAAACCCAAATTCGAGCTGATTTGGATTTTTTTCTGCGCTCGCCCACAACTCAAAAGTATCTTCAAGAAGGGATAGTGACTGTCCGCAATGAACGTTTTGTGATTCCGGTCAAAACCGAATGCAAAAATAACATCAAGGGCTTAGTCCACGATACATCGGCAAGCGGTTCTACTTTGTTTGTTGAACCAATTGCTGTGATTGAGCAGAATAACTGCTTGAAGGAATTGGTTTCGGAGGAACGCAAAGAGGTTGAAAGAATCTTGCGAGAACTTTCAGATCAGGTTTTTGAGCAGCTTGATAATGTTAAGAATAATTATAGATTGTTGATTTTCCTTGACGTGATCATGGCGAAGGGACGGCTTGCAGTTGCAATGGATGCCTTCTCACCTCTTTTGGCTGAAAATGGTGTGGTTGACTTGAAGGGGGCAAGGCATCCGCTTTTGCCAAAAGAGACAGCAATTCCGATTGACATCAGGGTTGGTTTAGATTTTTCAACACTTGTGATAACTGGGCCCAACACAGGTGGCAAGACGGTGGCCTTGAAAACGGTTGGCCTATTAATTTTGATGGCAATGAGCGGATTAGCGATTCCTGCGGAAGAAGGCAGCGTTATCTCAGTTTTTTCACATGTTCTGGTCGATCTTGGTGACGAGCAGAGCATTGAACAGAATCTCTCAACCTTTTCTGGGCATATGAAAAATATCGTAAAACTTCTTGAAGTGGCGGATGCCAAAAGCTTTGTGCTGCTTGATGAACTTGGTGCGGGAACTGATCCAGTGGAAGGGGCAGGACTTGCAATTGCAGTTCTAGAGGAATTACACAAAAGGGGCGCAAAGGTGATTGCAACCACTCATTATGCTGAACTTAAGACTTATGCACTGAGCAGTAATGGTGTTGAAAACGCATCCTGTGAGTTTGACCTCGAGACTCTAACGCCGACTTATAAATTTTCAATTGGGATACCTGGCCGTTCAAATGCGTTTGCCATCGCACAAAGATTAGGCCTTTCGGAAATGATTATCAAAAGGGCAAAAGAGAGTCTGGATGAAAACAGTATTGTTTTTGAAGATGTTTTGCAAGAACTAGATAAAATTAAAGTGGAGCTGCAAGGTAAAATTGAGCAAAACCAGATTCTGGAAGAAGAGTTACGTGAAAAACAGAGCCAGGTGAAAAGTTTTGAGCAGGATTTGCGTGAAAAAGAAAATCAGATGGCTGCAGATTTCAAAGCCAAAACAGATCCGGTAATAAAGCTGATTGAAGAAACCTTCGACAAAGTTGCGTCGGAAATCCGGGAGATACAAAAAGAGGGAAATCTGGAGAAACTGGAAGAGTTGAGGAACAAAGTTCGAAGCAACTTGAGCGGTTATAAAAAACTTTGGGAAAAGAACAGAGGGGCTGTTTCGGACTTTGACGCCAACTTGAAAAAGGGTGACTTGGTGGTAATCAAAAGTCTGCAGAGAGAGGGGTTTTTGCTTAATGCTCCGGACAAAAATGGCATGGTTTCGGTGAAATCGGGGAACATGACTACAAAACTTAATGTTTCAGATCTTAAGAAGATCGAAAGATTTACAGAAAAACAACCCACACCCACAAAGGCTGTTAGGGGATTCAAGGCTTCAAAAAGAGCTGGTGACGAACTCAAACTGCTTGGTCTTACTGTTGATGAAGCATTGGATAGTCTTGACGAATTTCTTGATGACGCTGCAGTGTTTGGGCTGCACAGTTTGCGAATTGTTCACGGCAAGGGCACAGGGAAACTCAGAAAGGCCGTACATGAATATTTGAGGACATGTCCGATGATTAAAAGTTTTAGATTGGGACTTTTTGGCGAAGGGGAAGACGGTGTTACAATCGTTGAACTCTGAATTGTGATATTAGGCATGGCTGATCCATGAAACAATTTAACAAAATGACTTGCATTTTAAATTTGTTTATGTTGTAATATATACAACAAGAATTTAACGGGGACCCGCTTGCGGAGCAGTGGCAGCCGGAAACAGGCACTTTGCGGGCATGGATTGTGTTGCTTGCCCGCTGATTTTTAAGCGACGACTCAGCAGTTTGCAAGTAGGTGATCCGCGATGCTATTTGTGGCATCGGTGGAACGGGCTCTCTCTGCCACACCGGGTAATGCTGCAAAGCCGCTTAGCTCTGCGTTGTTAGATGTTTTCCGTTTGTTCTGGCATTGTAGGCGCCTCGCCTCGTTCGCGTGCCGCCGAAGCTTGTTTTATGCTGGCCCGTGAGGTATAAGCTGGTGGCGCCGGCTTTGTCGCTCGGCTTGGCGGCGGATCATGCCGTTGGCTACCTTATGCTCTTGACTGCGTGGGAGAAATAGCCAGATTGGCTAAAATCGAATAACAAACCACCGGCGTATTGAACTGACCCCCAAAAGCAGTATACCACACTGTCCAACTTTTTGGGTGCAGTTCAAATCGCAATCCTCTCTCTGGTTTGTTTCTTGAAACGCTTTTTCCCTAAATCACAAGTTTTTTGCCTCGAGATTTGTAGGTAAAAGATTCAAGGCTGAGTAAACAATGTGTAATGGCAATCACCGCATATTGCAGGTGTTGAAAAGTTTGTTCATGCGTCGGTTGTACCTGCCTACCCCTAAACAATTCTTTGGGTAGTCACGCTTAGCTCATTAACGATGTAATAGATAAATTGGGAATTGGTTGGCCGCATGATAAACGACTGGGGAATTAAGTTATTTGCCATAGCTTTGCTGATCTTTGGCCAAGCAGTGGCGATTGCGTGACGAATTGCACGCTCGACACATGATGGGGTCGAATTGTGTGAACGCGCGATAGTAGGATATATATCTTTGGTGACGCTGATACCGAAAGAGGATCTGTCAAACACAAACAAGACGGCTTCCTTCAGGTATGCACATCCCTTTGTGCTAGGAGAGATCCCAAAACCTAAAACGACATTCGTGACCAACGGTTCAAGCTCTGTATGAGACACTCTGGGCAAACTGTTTACGCAGAATTTTGCGGAGATACCTTTTCTATCAGAACTTCTAGCGCAGGAGATAAGGTGCAATATTTTGGAAAACAACAGGTTATTATCAAACGGCTTTAACAAATAATCTCTTGCACCTGCCTCGATATTTTCACGCTTTAATTCAATATCCTCAATGTCAGAAAGAACGATAAATTGAGGTACAGAGGCTTTATGCTCGTTCGCGATGTGTATCACAGAGGCTGCATCGAAAAAAGGCATGACAGCGTTCAAAACAACAACATCTGGCTTGTCTCTCTTTATGGCGTTCAAAATTTTTCGGCCATCGTTTCCCAAACACAGAATACGAATTTGGTTGCGTAAGAAAAAGCATTTACAATTATCTTGGAAGAAAGAGTCTTCATCGGAGATCAAAACGCATGCATTATGCCCCAATTTTCGTCCCTCCTTTAATGATTTTTGTTAATTATCACCATTGTCAAGTACATTCAAGTGTATTTAACTATTCTATCACATAATTGATTAAAATTCCAATAAAATTTATAAAGAAACAAAATGAAAAAATGATAATTTAATTTTGATAATTGGCAGATTTAGGGTTAATTAGGTTTTTAAATTCCAATACAGGGAAAACAATGCCAATAATATCCAGAAAAATATGAAATAAAAATGACTAAGCAAGCATAAAAATTCGAATAATTATGCATTTAAGGCAAATAAAAATTAACAAAAACTGTGCCATACAGACCGTGTGTTCTGGCTTTGCAAAGAACCAAACGAGCTAGATTTTGACTTATAGAAAACATATGCTATACTTATCTGTGGGCGGAGTTACTTCGAAAAAGCAAAAAAGTCGAGAAGTATCACGACCTTAAAGATTCACTAAGGAGGGTCTGGGCTTGTCTGTATTTTTTGTGAAGGGTGGAATCTCTCTCAAGGGAAGTGTTTCCGTGAGTGGAGCGAAAAACGCTGCAGTTGCAATTATCCCTGCTACACTAGTATCAAACACACCGTGCACCATAGAAAACATACCCAATATACGCGATGTGGACACGTTACTTGACATAATTTCGGATATGGGGGCTAAAGTTCAGAAGCTGGACGAACATACAATAGTTATTGATCCAACTCAGTTGGGGTGCCCAGTTGTCCCATATGAGGCAACAAAAAAAATGCGTGCTTCATATTATCTGCTTGGCGCTCTGCTTGGCAGATTTGGGAAAGCTGATGTTGCAATGCCCGGTGGTTGCAAAATTGGAGTCAGACCGATAGATCAGCACATAAAAGGGTTTAATGCTATCGGGGTCGACATTAAGATGAGAAATGGAATGATCAAAGCGCGCTCCGAAAAACTCACAGGTGGATTGGTTTATTTTGATACTGTGTCGGTTGGTGCTACTATAAATGTTATGCTAGCCAGCGTTCGTGCTGAGGGGACTACAGTTCTTGAAAATGCCGCCAAAGAACCACATGTTGTTGATGTTGCCAACTTTTTGAACACCTTGGGTGCAGATATTCTTGGAGCGGGCACCGATATAATCAGAGTAAAAGGGGTGAAAGATCTGACGGGAAGGTCATATTCCATTGTCCCGGATCAGATTGAAGCTGGTACTTTTATGCTCTGCGCAATGGCAACACGTGGAGATGTTGAAATCAAAAATGTCACACCAAAGCACCTTTGCACTATCACAGACAAGCTTAAAAATGTCGGTGCGATTGTCACAGAATTTGACGATTCTGTTCGCATTCAGATGTTGGGCAATATTTCTAATACAAACATAAAAACCATGCCTTACCCGGGCTTCCCCACTGACATGCAGCCGCAAATGGTTGCTTTGCTTTCGTTGGCAAGCGGGACAAGTATCGTCACAGAAGGGATCTGGGAAAGTAGATTTAAATATGTGGGTGAACTCGCCAGACTAGGAGCAAAACTTCAGGTTAACGATCGAACGGTGGTGATTGAAGGAACTGACCAATTCACAGCGGCACCAGTTAAAGCGACAGATCTGCGCGCGGGCGCGGCTTTGTTAATTGCTGCCCTTGCCGCAAAAGGAACAACCAAAATTGAATGTGTTCACCATATTGAGCGTGGTTACGAGGATATCGTTGGCAAACTCCAAAAATTGGGTGCAGATATCGTGAGGTCTGATGATTCTTTGCCTTCCGAAATGGCACATTCAGAAACTAATTCGTTTCCGGGTTATTCCTCGGTAAGAGAGTGCAGTTGACAAAAGTTTTGCCCCTTTCGAGTTTATTTTAAGTTTTAAGAATAATAATAGGAGGAAGATTATGAAAGTTCGTACTTTTCAATTTTCAGTAATTGGATTGGTTTGCGCAGCCACGGTGGTTGGTGCGTTAGCCTTGTCAGGCGGTGTTTGCCAGGCTACCAAAAAACATCCGGAGGTTGCAAGAATTAAAAAAAGGCTGATCGAAAAAACAAAGAAAGAAGATGCTAAATTGACACAGGAAGAGGATACTAAATCAGCGCAAGTGAAACAGGACGAGCTTACAAAAGATCTTGATTTGATGCAGTTTGAAAAACCCAAGAAAGGGGATACGATTGCCACAATCAAGACCAGCATGGGTGACATTAAGATAAAACTTTTCCCCAAACAAGCTCCAAAGGCCTGCGAGAATTTCACTTCGCTTGCTAAAGACGGCTACTACAAAGATGTGATATTCCACAGAGTTATCAATAACTTTATGATTCAGACTGGTGACCCCAAAGGAACAGGAACAGGCGGGGAAAGCAAGTGGGGCAAGCCGTTTAAAGATGAATTCTCTACCCTCCTTCATAACTACAAAGGCGCTGTTTCGATGGCAAATGCCGGCGCGAACACGAATGGCAGCCAGTTTTTTATTGTTCAAGCCAGTAGCCCTGTAGAAACAAACCCAGATGCTGATGATAAGGTGAAGGAAGCTTACAAAAAACTTGGTGGAACTCCGCATCTGGATAATAAACACACGGTTTTTGGCCAGGTTATTGAAGGTTTGGATGTGGTGGATAAAATCGCCGGTGTGGAAGTCGGCGCGGCCGACAAGCCTATTACTCCAATTACCATAACCGAGATAGAAATAAGCGAATATTCTGAAGATGAAGCTGAGAAGAAAGATGATGTATCTGCAACAGATCAAAAATCAAAAGCAAAAGATAAATCTAAAAAGAAAAAGGTTGCGGCAGATCAAGCAAAAGGCAAAGTCAAAAAAGAACCAGCAGCAAAAAAGAAAGTGTAATCTTGCTTTCCAAGCATTCCGAAACTCGAAACAAATCCACCTTCTCGAACTTTTCTTTAATTTGAAAGAAAAGTTCCAAAAGAAACAATTTTTTTGGGATGTTTAACTTTCCGCCGTTGACTTTTGCTTTCATAGAGAAGTAAACAGATGATAACACCAAAGGGAAAGAGGTTGTGAATGGATCCACTTAGTTTGGGCAAAAAGAAGATTCACTTCATTGGTGTTGGTGGCTCTGGCATTTTCCCGGTTGTTCAGATTTTGAGCGGCTTGGGATATGAGCTTTCTGGTTCGGATGTTGAGGATGGAAGCACACTCGCGCGTGTCAGGGATCTTGGTGTAAAAGTCTTTGTCGGGCATGCAGCCGAAAACATCGCCGGTGCTGAGTTAATCGTTTACAGCGCCGCGATTCCAGCTAACAACCCTGAATTGATGCAAGCTCAGCAAAACAAAACCGAAATGATGACGCGATCTAAAATGCTGGGGATAATAACAGCAAGATATAAACGAAGCGTTTGCATTGCTGGTACACATGGGAAAACCACAACCACCGCTCTTTTGACTCAAATCCTCCTTGAAAACGACATCGACACCAGCGCTATTGTTGGCGGGGTGCTTCCAATTCTTGGCGGCAGCGGACGGTTCGGTCAATCTGATGTTTGCGTGTGTGAAGCTTGTGAATATGCGAACACATTCCTGGATCTTAATTCCAGCATCAGTATTGTTTTAAACATCGACAATGACCATCTTGAGTTTTTTGGATCGATGGAAAATTTGATTTCGGCATTTGGAAAATTTTGCTCACAAACCAAAGATCTTGTGATATATAACGGCGACGATGCAAACACAAAAGAAGCCGTTTCGGTGGCGTCTGTGCGCAAAATTTCGTTTGGCCTCAAGGAATCTAATGACTATTATGCGGCAAACATCAAAAGGCCCCGTTTTCAGAGCACGGCTTTTTATCTGTTCAAAGGTGCCGAGAAGTTGGCCTCATTGACGTTCAACATCCCAGGTGAACATAACGTATATAACATCTTGGCCGGTTGCGTGGCTGCCCTTGAACTTGGGTTAACGCCGGAACAGCTGAAAACTCCCGTTTTTAATTTCAAAGGCGCAAACAGACGTTTCGAAGTGTTATATAAATCAGAAAAACTGGTTGTTGTTGATGATTATGCACATCACCCGGCAGAAATAAAAGCGACTTTGATTGCGGCTAGGCAATCACCATATAAGAATATTTGGGCAATATTCCAGCCGTTTACTTATTCCAGAACAAAAGAATTACTTGATGATTTTGTCGATGCACTTTCTCTGGCCGATCGGTGCATAATCACCGACATCATGGGCGGTCGCGAATTTGATGACCTTGGAATTTCGAGTTCAGATCTTGCGAAAAAAATCCCGAATTCCGTGCAGATCAGCGGTTTTGATGATGTTGTGCAGTATGTTATTGAGAATGCTTTGGAAAATACACTTGTGATAACTCTTGGATGTGGAAATATATATAAAGCTGCAAGGCAGTTAGTTAAGAAATTGGAAGGTGAATGCTCATGAATAATTTTGTGATAACAGCCGATGCTGGTGCTGACTTGAATAAATATTTCAAGAAGAAATTTGATACGCACTCTGTCAGATTCCCCTGCTTTTTAAATGAAAAACCGTTCGATAGCACCGACCACGCAAAATTTTATAGCAGCATGAGAAATGGAGTTGCTGTTTCAACGTCACAGGTTAATCCTGAAGAGGTTTACAGCTTCTTCAATCCCTTTCTCAAAGATGGACTTGATATCGTCCACATTTCTTTTTCTTCTGGTCTCAGCGGTTCTTTTAACAGTTATTGCACAGCAAGAGACACACTTATGGAACGTTACCCACACCGAAAAATGAGTGTCATTGATTCCAAAGCAGCTGCATCAGGTCAGGGTCTTCTTTATGCAATTGCTTTGCAGATGCAATGTGATGGCAAAACATTCGAAGAGATTGTGAGTTGGCTGGAACAAAATGTATATCATCTGCATCACCTGTTCACAGTTGATAACCTGTCTTACCTGCAACGGGGTGGCAGAATCTCTAAAACCACAGCTGTTGTCGGTGCAATCCTTGGAGTTAAGCCTCTCCTCTTGGTGGATGCCGAAGGTCGGCTTCAGCTTTATTCCAAAACTCGTGGCAGACGCAGATCTCTTGACACACTCGTCGAAAATATAAGTGATTATCTTTCTGATCTTGAAAACAAGTTTATGTTTATCTCGCACGCGGACTGCCAGGAGGATGCCGAATATTGTGCCAAACTCATCAAAAAAACTTATCGCTGCGAAGTATACATCGCAGACCTCGTCCCGTTTATTGGTGCACACAGCGGTCCTGGCACTGTGCATGTTGCATTCTTTGGGAAGCGACGTGATTTTTAGCTGTTCCTTTCCTTTGCAGAGAGTGCTTGAGAAAAAGAAAGTTTGCATAAGTTATGAGATATCACCCAGAGGAGGTGGTGTCTCGAATTTGTGTTGCTTCCCAAAATGTTTTGTGCGAGATGTTATGAAATTAGAGAAAATTTTAAATAAAATATGGCTTATTCTCTGAAATTAATTTTTACATGCAAAAAAGTATTGACAAGTCACATAGATTATGATAAACTCATAAACATGAGAGCTAGGAGTTCTAGCTCCGAAATTTGTAAATGATTATGGCGGTTTTTATTTTATGAAAAGCAAGAAAAACTTGCAGAAAATTCTGTGTGTTGTTCTCGCTGCGGCGAGTGTTTCTTCTATAATTGTGCCAGTCTCTTACGCTGATACTTTTTTCTCACAAACAGGTGGCGGGACAGGGCGCGCGCTAAAAGGTCTCCAAGTAGACAAAAAATCTACCGACCCAGCGAACGATCCAAATAAGACAAAGATTTTGAGCGAGAATGGCATTTCGGAAAGTGACAGCGAATATCAAGCAGCGTATCTAGAAATGAAAAAAATGGAATTTAATGGTGTTCCCCACGACCCCAGATATTTTTGGGTTATTGCTAAACGCGGACTGCCAGTAGGAGAAATTCTAAAAACTACACTTAAATTTACAATCACCAAGTATCAGGGAGAAGCGTGGACAAAAATCGAAGTTGCCGAAAAACAGCCAGCAACGCCGGGAAGTGTTCGTGTGCTGCGTGTTTGTTTGAGCAAGGCAAAAAAAGAAGGCGCGGCAGGCGTTGCTGCTGACCCTGACGTTTCCTCTGTTGGCAGCGGTCTGGTGGAAGCAACACGAACGCTCTCCACAATCGACGCGGCTGGCACAAATTGCAACTTGAATTTTTCGTGGGAACTTGATCGTTACATTATTCTCAAAGTGCTGCGGCTGCT
>BNZN01000022.1 GCA_026001145.1 Clostridia bacterium
AAGCTGCATATCTCTGAGATAAAGCAGCTTGGTGAATCGTTAAATTTGTTTTTTAATGCAGGTGCAGATGAGCTAATTTTGACACAGCTGAAAGCGAACGAGAGGATCTGTGAAAAGCACAACAAAGCGGGCAAATATCTCGCGGTTAAGTTGGAAAAGGGTGAAAACAATCTGGAGGTGCTTAACACAGTTTTGGACGAGGCCTTGGATATCACCAGTCATTAATTGTGAGAAAAAAGATAATCCCGCGCCACGTCTTCTATGTGGACGGGAGAAACTGAGTGCTTTCGGCAAAGCTCCATGATTTTTATAACCTGATCTTTATCTCTCGAAATGGCGGGGACACTCACGGCACCAAAGCTGGTGGTTACTGATACGCCATAGATAGGGTGTCTAGTGCCATCACTTTCGAAAGCTGTTTCGAAAAGTTCGATGTTATAGAAATCCACAATAATCACCTAATAATCTTAAAATCTAGAGGTTGTGTTTAACGCGACCTCTAGATTTATTTTATCACAAAAATATATGTTTTATTGGGAAATATTTCGACATTTTTCGACTTACACTAAGGCCATAGGGACTGCTGATATGCCATAGATAGGGTGTCCAGTGCCACCACTTTCGGAAGTTGTTTTGAAAAGTACGACGTTATAAAAATCCACGATAATTACCAATAATTTCAAAATCTAGGGGCCCGTGCCTAACGCGACCCCTAGATTTATTTATCACGAAAATGTATGTTTCATCGAGGAATAATTAGACATTTTTCGACAATTAATGCTTGGGTATTTGGGTTTTTGAAAAATATGACGAAATAATTTAACAAAATAATTTGATTTTTAGATTTGTTTTTGCTATAATACATGCAACAAGAGTTGCAAGATTCGGCCCTGCTCACCACGCTGAATGGCTGGATCCCAGAAGGCTTCACGACTTACCGCTTTGTTGAAGACACAGAAAATGTTAATGCTGGCTATCCGATTTTAGATTGGCAAGCTTCTGGAGGAGACGAGGGAGACGAGGAAGACGAGGGCGAGGGAGACAGTGAAGAAGAAGAGTGGTGCACATTCCTGTTGAGGACGCTTCTGGCGCAAGACTGCAAATTACCGTAACGCCTGACCCAGGCTACTTATTGAAAGACATTTTGGTTAATGGTGTGAAACTCGCTGGTGTGCCAACTATGCCGACTAGTGGCGTTGTAACATTTACGTATCCTCTCTCGGGTGCCGGAATCATTGACGGTACACATATTCAAGCAGTCTTTGCGCGCAACTTAGGAAATCAAACTTAAGAGGCTTAGAATTTTTTGGCTTAGCTCATTGTGACGAACAAGTAGAAATTTGAAAAGTGGATCAGTTCGAAAAGACTGATCCATTCGTTTTGCATCAGGGAATTTGAAGTTGCAGAGAACCTAGAAATGATGTAAAATAATGACCGGGTGAAAACAACAAGGAAAGATGTGATTTTATGGCAAATATTTCGATAATGGGAGCCGGAAGTTTTGGTCTTGCGCTTGCTGTGACTGTTGAAAAGAACGGGCATGATGTGACTGTTTGGTCGTTTCAAGAAAAAGAAAAGTTGGCGATCCTTGAAAAAAGAGAAAACAAAGAGCGGTTGCCTGGCATCAAGATTTCAGAAAGAATCAATATAACGTCGGATCTTTCGGAAATTAAAGATTCAGAGTTTGTTGTTATCTCGGTTCCCTCACCTGCCGTGCGGAGCGTTGCAAGAAGCTTGAAAGAGCACATCAGACCTGACGCAATTGTCGACAATGTCTCTAAGGGATTCGAAAAAGAGAGTTTGAAGAGTTTGTCGCAGGTTATTTCAGAAGAACTTCCAAACGAGGTTGTTGTTGTTTGTGGGCCGTCACATGCGGAAGAACTGGCAAGAGCGGTTCCAACGTCAGTGGTTGCCGCTTCTGCAAACAAAAAGGCAGCAGAAAGAACGGCGGCTTTGTTGCAGAGTGAAGTGCTAAAAGTGTATGTTTCGGATGATGTAAAGGGGCTTGAAATTGGCAGCACCTTCAAAAACGTTGTGGCGATTGCAACCGGATTTTGTGCCAAGTTGGGCGGAGATAATTTGTTGGCAGTTTTGTTGACCAGAGGTCTTTGCGAGATTGGGAAGTTGGGGGTTGCTGTGGGTGCAAAACCGCAAACCTTTGTGGGGCTTTCGGGTCTTGGAGATTTGATTGCAACTTGCATCAGCGAACACAGCCGAAATGTGAGATTTGGAAGGTTGATTGGCTGCGAAATACCTGTGGATGAAGCATTAAAGCAGGTGAACATGGTTGTTGAGGGCTATGAAAATGCTCAGGTGGCCAAGAGATTGATGGAAAAGCATGGGTTGGATTTGCCAATCATAAATTGCGTGTATGAGATACTTTATGAAGGCAAAGAAGTCAGCAGCATTCTGGAAACGTTAAGAGGCAGTAGTGTGTTGGAGGATTGTTGGTTTTAAGGAAGTGTGAAATTGTTTGAATATAATGATGAATTTTGGAATCTTGCCAGAGATACAGAAGAGGAATGTGCCTCTCGGTTTCGGCTGATTGACAAAACATTTGAAAAGAACCAAATTAGGGTTCTTGAAGCGTTCATAAAAAATCGTGTGAGTGAACGGCACCTGTTTGGCACAACTGGTTATGGCTATGATGATACGGGAAGGGCAACGATAGATAAAGTTTACGCGGATGTGATGGGGTGTGAATCGGCTCTGGTTCGGCACAACTTTGTGAGCGGGACTCACACCTTAACAGTTTGTCTGTTTGGCATCTTGAGGCCAGGTGACAAACTGGTTTGTGTGACAGGCAAACCTTATGATTCGCTTGAAAAAGTAATCGGAATTGGTGGTTATAAAAACGGGTCGCTTGCCGATTTTGGTGTGAGATATTCACAGGTGGATTTTCTTAACGGAGATCTTGATTATGAAGAAATAAGCAAAGAATGCCAGGATGCAAAGCTGGTTTATATCCAAAGGTCGAGGGGTTATTCGTCGCGTAGGTCACTTAGCGTCACAGAAGCCGAAGAAATTATCAGAAAAATCAAGAAGATTAACAAAGAAATAATAATTATGATTGATAACTGCTATTGTGAGTTTGTGCAAGAAAGAGAACCTGCAATGGCAGATCTTATTATTGGGTCGCTCATTAAAAACCCGGGCGGTGGGATCGCAAGAACGGGGGGGTATATTGTTGGCAAAAGGAATCTGGTTGCGCTTTGTGCTAACAGACTTACAGCGCCTGGCATTGGGGCGGAAGTGGGCTGCTCACTTGAGCAAAACAGAGAAATTTTGCTGGGGTTGTTTATGGCGCCTCAAGCCGTGGCAAATGCACTGAAAACGGCAATCTTCTGTGCATCCCTTTTTGAAAAGCTTGGGTTCAGTGTTAACCCCGGCAGTTCTGATTCTCGTGTTGACATTGTTCAGAGAATAAAGTTAGGTGACAAAGAAAAAATGCGAACCTTTTGTGTGGGTGTGCAAGCGGCTTCCCCAATAGATTCCTTTGTAAAACCGGAAGAGTGGGATATGCCTGGTTACCAAGAGAAGATCATTATGTCATCAGGTAGCTTCACAATGGGGGCGACAATTGAATCTTCTGCAGACGGGCCGATGAGAGAACCGTATGCTGTTTATTATCAAGGTGGTCTTAACTTTCCAAGTGGCAAGCTTTGCGTTATGGAAGCGGCTTGGAGACTAATAAGGCCTGGGTCGTCTGACCAGGGCGAATGAGGAATGTGAAACAATAAACCACGCACCATGCGGTGGTGAGAAAAGGGGCATGATTTTATGGTTAAAAAAACTACTATTCAGATCCGCACGGATGTTGATGTTAAAGTTGCCGCAGATGCCATCTTCAAGCAACTTGGGGTTCACATGTCAGATGCCATTAACATTTTTCTGCGCCAATCTATCATACACGGTGGGTTGCCTTTTGAGGTGAAGGTTTCAAAACCCAACGAGATTACATTGGCTGCAATGGAGGATATTGAGCAAGCAATAAAGGACGGGGTCAGCGGGTTTGATAACTTCGAAGAGTTCCTTTCGGAACTTAAGAGGGATTAGCTATGCTAAAAATTGTTCTGCGCCATCAATTTAAGAAAGACTATAAACTTATGGGAAAACGTGGGAGAGACATGGGACGCATCGATCGAGTTATGCATAAATTAGTTGATCAACAGCAATTACCAGAAAAGAATCAAGACCATGTGTTATTAGGGAAGTATGCAGGCTATCGGGAGTGTCATATTGCCCCTGATTGGCTTTTGATTTACAAGGTCGCAGGCAATCAAATATATTTTGCAAGAACAGGCAGTCATTCTGATCTTTTTTAAACTTAAACGCAAAACCAGCCGCCAAAAATCTAAAAAAATTTAAGGAGTGAATGTTTTGAAGAAGAGTTTGCCAGAGAACATCGATTTGCTTTCACAATTTGACCCAGAGGTAGCGGACGCAATTAAGTTGGAGCTTTTGCGGCAAAATGAAAATATCGAGCTGATTGCCTCCGAAAACATTGTGTCTGCTTCTGTTTTGGCAGCAGCTGGCAGCATTTTGACCAACAAATATGCAGAGGGGTACCCAGCTAGAAGATATTACGGTGGCTGTCAGCATGTGGATACAATTGAAAATTTAGCCATAGAAAGAGCCAAGCAACTTTTTGATGCCGAACATGCCAACGTTCAAGCGCATTCCGGGTCGCAAGCGAACATGGCGGTCTATTTTGCAATGTTAAAGCCAGGAGACACGGTTTTGGGGATGAATCTTGGACATGGCGGACATTTAACACACGGCTCCCCTGTTAATATTTCTGGTTCCTATTTTAACTTCATTCCATATGGTTTAAGCCCCGAAACTGAGTGTTTGGATTATGAAGTGATAAGGAGGTTGGCAGCTGAAATTAGGCCCAAACTGATTGTGGCCGGAGCAAGTGCTTATCCAAGAAAGATAGATTTTGAAATTTTTGGTGAAATTGCCAAGGAATACAATGCCTATCTTATGGTTGACATGGCGCATATTGCTGGTCTTGTGGCTGTTGGGTTGCATCAATCTCCGGTTCCTTATGCTGATTTTGTCACATCCACAACCCAAAAGACGCTGCGAGGGCCAAGAGGAGGGCTTGTTCTCTGTAAGGAGGAATTTGCGACGAAAATAGACAAAGCAATTTTCCCCGGGACTCAGGGAGGGCCGCTTATGCATATTATTGCGGCGAAGGCGGTGTGCTTCAAAGAGGCGTTGACTCCAAAGTTTACTGAGTATCAAAAAAAAGTTGTTAAGAATGCAGAGATGCTTGCGGATGAGTTGACCAAGTTGGGGTTCAACCTTGTTTCAGGCGGAACCGACAATCACTTAATGCTGATTAACCTTAAGAACATGAAAATTACTGGCAAAGAAATGGAAACGAGACTTGGCGAAGTTAATATCACTGTTAACAAGAATACCATTCCGAATGATGAAGAAAGTCCATTTGTCACAAGTGGAATCAGGATTGGAACTCCGGCTGTGACAACGAGAGGATTTGATGAGTCAGCTATGCGGCAAATTGCAAAATGGCTCTTTTTGGGTGCCACGGATTTCGATGATTCAAGGGCACAAATTGTGTGTGAGGTTAAAGAGCTTTGCGACGAATATCCGTTATTTTAGGGAGTGTTTGAGGAAGATTTATGTTTTGCGATGAAATGGAATTTCAAACGGACTCAATCTCGCTGGTGTGTGCAAAAATTTGGAGTTTTTTAAATCATTAAAATGCCAGAAAATGTTGTTATATAGCCGAATTCTGGTGAAAAGTTAAATTGCTTTAATGTTGTAAGGTTTGACGACAATGTGGAAAATTGGGGAAATTAAAATTCACAGCGGCAAGGGTAAAAACGAGGTTCTTTCCACTTTTTCCACCGAGTTTTCCACATTCCTTGAGAATCTGTCAACGGTGGGATAGGGGACAAAAAAACACGCGAATTGTGGTCAGAAATAGATTGTAAAGCAGGGGAGGAATTTGCCATGTTGGATATCAAGTTAATAAGATCAAATCCTGATTTCGTTAAGAATGGACTTCAAAGAAGGGGCAGAGATTACGGCAAAGAGATTGATGAAGTTCTTAAAATTGACCAACAGCGGCGGGAAATTAATTCGGAAGCGGACAAGCTCAGATGTGAACAAAACGCAGCTAACAACGAAATAGTTAGGATGAAAAAGGCGGATCAAGGCACAGAAGAAATTATGGTGAGGATGAAACAGATTTCAGACCTCCTTAAAGGACTCAGTAAGGATATTGCTGAACTTGAAGAATCGCAGAATAACCTGATTTATTCGTTGCCCAATCTTCCTCACGAAAGTGTTCCTGCTGGGGTTGATGAAAGCGAAAACAAAGAGATTCGCAGGTGGGGAGAGCCAAGGAAATTTAGTTTCGAGCCAAGTTCTCATTGGGATTTGGGGGCAAAGCTTGGAATAATTGATCCGGTGAGGGCTGCAAAGGTCGTTGGGTCGAGATTTCACTATTACATCGGGCTTGGTTCGCGCTTAGAAAGGGCGATCACAAATTTTTATCTTGATACGCACATGAAACGTGGGTATAAGGAGATTTTTTCGCCGTTTATTGCAAACCAGGCGTCGATGCTTGGAACAGGGCAATTGCCAAAGTTTGCCGAAGATATGTTTAAGTTGGAAGGGCTGGATTATTACCTGATTCCGACTGCGGAAATTCCACTCACCAACTTTCATCGTGATGAAGTGTTGACGAAGGATGAGCTGCCCATTAAATATTGTGGATATACGGCGTGCTTTAGAGCTGAGGCGGGAAGCGCGGGCAAAGACACAAGGGGATTAATTCGGCAACATCAATTCAACAAAGTCGAACTGGTTAAATTTGTGTCTCCAGAGAGTTCATATGAAGAGCTGGAAAGTTTGACTAACGATGCAGAGCATGTTTTGCAACTTCTGGGCCTTCCATACAGGGTGATTTCCCTTTGTGGCGGCGATTTGGGTGCAAACAGTGCAAAAACTTATGATATAGAGGTTTGGATGCCTTCTTATGATCGGTATGTTGAAATTTCAAGTTGCAGTAATTTTGAGGATTTTCAGGCGCGGAGAGCGAACATTAAATTCAAGGAAAGCGCAGAAGAGAAAGCTAAACTAGTTCACACGCTAAATGGCTCTGGTGTTGCGGTAGGGCGGACTTTTGCGGCGATTTTGGAAAATTTTCAAAATGAAGATGGCAGCGTGGATGTCCCAGAAGTTCTTCGTGGGTATATGCAAGAAAATGTAATTGCGGTATCAGCTCAAGGCCCAACATAATTGTAGGTTTTTTACAAAAACATCTTCAAAATTAAAAACAATTTGGCCAATTTATGCCACCATTGTAAAATTAATTTTCTCGGTTGTGAGGGTATTGACATGTCAGAAGAAGTGTGATAGACTAGCAGATACAGAAAGTTGAAAGGTTTTACTCCAAGTTTTAGAAAGGAGAAATTTTTTATGAGTTGCAGGCAAAAGTTTCAGAAAGTTCTGTGTATGGTTCTCTCAGCAACAAGCGTCTCTTCAATGATTACTCCAACTTCTTGTGCTGTTAACCTGGTAGAGTTTGAGCAGAAAGATAGATCTAAAGGACTTGATGTGGGATTTTCGAATGCCGATTGTGAGGACCAAGAGAAATATGTGCTTAAATGGTTTCACGAGAATGGTGTACAGAAAATGCTTATAAGAAAGCTTATAGAAATGAATAACATCAAATTCATGGATGAGGACAGATTCGAGGTAGCGGCTTTTGATATAGTTCCACAGGATAAGTCTGTGCCCCACAAATTTTTGTTGGGTGTTGCTCCGAAAGGAACGCCGCTTGGTACAATAACGTCAAACGTATGTCACAATGAAATAAGGCAGTTTGCTTCTGCAGGGTATGGGACATGGAAGGCCCTCGTGTCGCGGACTACCTTAGAGTGGATCCCTATAATAAAGGTGGTTTTTTGCAAACAAACTGCCCCTATAGCGGTCGGCATTGATCACGAAATTGTCAATGGACTTTTTGGCGCGCGGCGTGATATATTTCTACAACTGTTGGGGCAAGAGGCCGACCCGGAAAAGGTTAGCACTATGGTGGGCATGGCTCAAGAAACATTTGATTGGGAAAACTTGCGCCCGGGATATATTTTACGGTACAAGCGTCTCCTGAGAACAGATTTGAACAAGTTGATTTCTTCGTACAGAGGATATCTTGCTGCTTTTTTCGACTTGTCGCTTGCAGATCAAAAAGACTCGCTAAAAGCAAGAGAATTACTAAAAAGGACAATGGATCGAGCAGCATTGGTGCTGGAAATGCTGTTCACTAATTCTGATCTCGGTGCATCGGTTGTTCAGAATAAAGCAGAAATAGCCCTCTGGAAAAAGGGAGGACAGTCATACAAACAATTGTTAAAGCTTCGAGACCAATTGGAACAACGGGCGATAGAGTATTTTGAGTCAATACATGACCACGCGGTGGTTAACTGGTTGATTGGCAAACATGGCGAGCTTAGGACCGATAGATGTGACACGGAGAGATACTTCGAAGATCCGTTAACAGGGTTGGACGAAGACAAACCTACCATCGGTTCGGCTTCGCAGCTGTGGCATGCTAGAGTCTGTATATTAGGATCACTTAAGGCGTTGGGCCAACACTTGGAACGGCTGGCCTGCCGTACAGACACACGACCAGGTGAATACGTATGCTACGAGCTTGCGAGTGATAAGGAGATGAAAAATTACGAAATTAGAGACGATCTGTTCTCTCACGGCAGGCATGTGAAACTGATAGACAAGGATGAAGTACCCAAATATCTCGGAGAGTTCGCGACCAAAAGTGGGGTGACTTTTTCTTACTGGGACTGTATGTGGTCTGGGGCATGTTACAAAGAGCTGCTGTTTAGGGACAATATGCTTTTGCCTGGTGCCGCCTTCTTCTTGGACTCTTCTTCGTTACAACAGCCGACGACACGTTCATGCGAAGTTTATTTCTTTGAGGCTTTTCTGCCGGGCCCCACTGAGGACAGCTCTTACTTTGAAAGCAAAATAGACTTCTGACTAGACTGCACACGAAAGTGTAGTATAATTCTAGTCAGAAGCCAAAAGCACGCAAACCGTTCGAAAATTTCAGAAGCAAAATTTCGTGAGATCGGCAGAACAATACCCTATATTAATTTAGTTGCGATTACTTTGAACTTGTGGAACGGATTTGGGCCGAGTTGCTCATATTCCGTTCCACAAATTTTTGCAGCACCATAAGAACAGAAATGAGTGCAAGATAGAACAGGGCTAAGGTGGTGTAGGTGAAAACCGTTTTAAAGCTCGACCCAGCATAATCTCTTGCCTTTTGGGTCATTTCAGCCACCGAAATCATGCTGAGAAGTGAGGTATCTTTGAGTGCAATGATAAACTGGTTGAACAATGCCGGTGTGGCCAAACGGAAGGCTGCCGGGATTACCAGGTGGCGCAAAATCTGCAGCTGTGTCATGCCGAGCGTTGCGCCAGCTTCTTTTTGACCTTCATCAACACTTTGAAGGGCACCGCGCACAATTTCGGCAATGAAAGCACCGGAATTGATTGAAACAACCAGGATTCCTGCTATTGTGCTGGAAGTTCGCAGAAATGGGACAAAAACAGGCAAAACGTAGTAGATGTATATTGCCTGAACGGCGATGGGTGTCCCGCGAATAACCCAGATATAGCAATTGGCGATACTTTTACCGATTTTGCTTTTCGATTGCAACGCATACCCAGCCGGACTCCCAATGGCAAACCCGATGATGATGCCAAAGAAAGCAATCAACAGGGTCAAACTCAACCCAGAAAGTAAAATTGGCGCAAGAGATTTTAGAATGCCGCCATTCGATTCCGTGGCCTTCGATTTTTGCAATGCTTTTTGTGCAGATAATGTGCACCATTTTTCATGTAGTGCGTCCAAAGTGCCGTCTGCCTTAAGCTCGGCGAGCGCTGTTTCGAACTCTGGGAGATATTCGAAATTTTTGCGAAATGCAATGGCATAAGAAACATCGTTTTTGTCAAACTCCTCACCCACAAGTTTGCACTGCGTCTGTGGTGTGGATGAAATATAAAAACTGCATCCAGCAGCATCCTGGATAACAGCGTCAACTTTTTTCTGTTCCAAAGAAATATAAGCGGAAGTAATGGTTTCATGCACCTCTATGGTGGACGTTTCCTCTAAGTTGTTGGTTGCATAAATATGGGCTGCGGTGTTACTTTCCACCGCAACAACCTTCCCAGCCAAATCGTTAACGCCTGTAATTCCACTGTTCGCCGTTTTGTTAATCATGACTGTCAGGCCGGAATCGTCGTAAGGCTCAGAAAAATCTACAACCTGTTTACGTTCTTCTGTTGCACAAAGCGCCGCTGCCGCAAGATCCAGGCGACCTTGAGCCAAAGAGGTGGTGAGTGCAGAGTAGCTCATGGCCTCAATTCCACCTTCTATTTCAAAGCCGAGCTTTTCCTTTAAAGCATTAATAAGATCAATGTCGTAGCCAATTAATCTTCCGTCTGTGTCATAATAGGAAAATGGACCAAACAGGCCGGATGTGCCAATCTTCAGCGAGACTCCGGAAAGTGGAAGATTGAGAGCGCTACTGCTGGAAGGGCTCGTTGCCGACACATTTTTAACATAACCCGAAAGAACAGCAAAGCTCAAGAAAAAGCCAAACATCAAGCACAAACTCTTTGACATTTTCTTAAGTTTCTTCATTTTGTATCCTTTCCAGTTCAGCTTTGCATTATGCTCTACGTATCATCCCAAAAACTAAAAACATTAAAACATTTTGGCAACAAAGGCTCGTGCACGTTCATCATCTGGGTTGTTAAAGAATTTTTCAGGTGATGCATCCTCAAGAATATGGCCATCAGCCATGAAAAGGATTCTGTCAGCCACCTCAAGCGCAAAACCCATCTCATGTGTCACCACAACCATTGTCATGCCGCTTTTCTTTAACGCATGTATTATATCAACCACATCTCTAACTAGTTCCGGATCTAGTGCACTCGTTGGTTCGTCAAAAAGCATTAACTTCGGCTTCATTGCGAGGGAACGGGCAATGGCCACACGTTGTTGCTGCCCACCCGAAAGAGTCGATGGCAACAGGTTGGCTTTGTCTGCAAGTCCAAGCTTTTCTAATTCTTTCATGGCAATTTCTTTTGCTTCGTTTTTGCTCATGTGCTTAACGACAACCGGCGCCAACATCACGTTATGTAACACAGTTTTGAAAGGGAACAGGTTAAATTGCTGAGAGACCATCCCGACTTCCGTGCGGAGGGTGCAAACGTTGTAGTTTTTGTCTTGTGTATTATTCCCCAGATAAAGTATCTTACCACTGTCAATTGGTTCCAAATGGTTCAAGCAGCGGAGAAATGTGCTCTTCCCAGCTCCAGATGGACCAAGAATACAGGTTACTTCGCTTGCTCGAATCTCTGTGCTAACATTTTCCAGAACCGTGAAGCCGTCGAAGGTTTTGCTCAGGTTATATATCTGCATAATAGGTGTTTTGATTTTTTCGGAGGTTGGGTGCTTTAATGAAGTCTGCAACATCTTTACATAGTACCTCCCCGCTGCACGGTAACATCACATACGCCAAACAAGCGCATCTAGTTACAACTAAACACGCCCGTATAGCTTAAAACTCACTTATATGATAACAGGGAACGAGTGACTTGTCAAATTCGTGTTGGAGGCCGATTCGGCGAAATTTTAAAGATGTTGGGGAATAATACTTTCAAATTTTCCTGCGTATCTTTAGGAAGATTTTTAATAGCTTTGGTATTAAAAATCTCTTTGCCAAAGGCGTTGATAAAATCGGTGGTATAATCTCTCTTGTCGTACCTATATAGCTCAATTTGACCAGCAAATAGATTGAGCAGTGCATTTTTGTGTGCATTCAAAACGCCAAGTTCACGCCAATCATCGCAGACATATTTCATGATTTTAAGCGTATCATCATGTCTTTTTTCCTGATTAGTTATTTTCGAAAGTGAATTTTTGTTATCCGTTCTGTAAAAATAGAGCTTGTCATGAACACATTTTAGGCATTTCACTCTTGGCAAAACCATGAGGTTGAAACATATATCCTCACTATAAGAAATGTCATCAATAAATCTCACTTCTTTGAAAATATCCTTTTTGTAAAGTTTGTTCCAAATACAATATTGTCTTTTAGCTATTACAGAAAAGTTGGCAGTAATATCATTTTTATAGATTTCATCTTTGAAGCCTTTCCACAAAACAAAGGTGGGAAGATTTGGAAACATTTGGAAATTAAATGCTACCATGTCGATATCATCATCTTTTGTCGCTGTGGCAACAAGGACTTTACAAGCTTTTTTAGCCAAAATATCGTCAGAATCAACGAACAATATGTATTTTGAATTTGATTTCAATGCCTGATCTATGCCGGTATTTCTTGCAGCGGAAGGTCCTTTGTTTT
>BNZN01000023.1 GCA_026001145.1 Clostridia bacterium
TCACGCAACCGTTAAGATTGTTTGAGGTGCTTGCCAAGAGTCTAGAAAGGAAGCACCAAGCTTAATTTCGCTTAGTGCTTCAAATTTTCATATAGATCTGGTTTGATTAAGTTGCATCCTTTTTGGAGAGTACCAGCTTGCCTTGATCGTCTATAGAAATGAGTTTGGCTTTGATTTCTTCACCAAGCTTCGCAACATCTTCAATCTTTTCCACCCTTCTGTTTGCAAACCTAGAGATGTGAACCAGCCCCTCTTTACCGGGCAAGATTTCCACAAAGGCTCCAAATGGCATCAACCTAGTAATTTTCCCAATATACACAGTTCCGATTTCTGGTTCCGCTATGATTGCCTCGATCTGTTTGATTGCCCTTTTATTGTTTTCATCATCCAAAGAGGCAACGAACACTGTACCATCTTCCTCGATGTCAATCATAACATCAAAGTCCGCAATAAGCTTTTGGATAACCTTTCCTCCGGAACCAATCACTTCCCGAATCTTGTTAGTGTCAATCTTGATTACCCGGATTTTTGGAACATATTTGCTAAGTTCTGGTCGCGGTGCTGCAATCTCTTTGAGCATGACCTCATCTAAAATCTCGATTCTTGCCTTTCGAGTTTTTTCAAATGCTTCTTCAATGATGTCATAGGTTAATCCGTTCGTTTTAATATCCATCTGAATTGCAGTTATCCCTTTTTTTGTTCCCGCCACCTTAAAATCCATGTCGCCAAAAAAATCCTCGATGCCCTGAATGTCAAGCAGCGTTGTGTATCCACCGTCGTGGCAGATAAGGCCACACGAAATTCCGGCAACAGGAGCTTTGATGGGAACCCCGGCATCCATAAGCGCCAAAGTGGAGCCGCACACGGCGCCCTGCGAGGTTGATCCGTTCGAGGAAAGAACCTCCGAAACCAACCTTATCGTATACGGAAACTCCTCCAATGATGGAATGACCGGCAGAAGAGCACGTTCGGCCAGTGCTCCATGACCCACCTCTCGGCGTCCTGGGCCTCTTGAAGGTCTGGTCTCGCCAACTGAATAGCTGGGGAAATTGTAATGATGTATATACTTTTTTCTTTCTTCTTCGTCAAGACCGTCTAACATTTGTGCTTCACGTGCCATACCAAGCGTCGCAACAGTTAAAACTTGGGTCCTTCCGCGCGCGAACATGCCAGAACCGTGCACTCTTGGTAATAAGCCAACCTTGGCCGAAAGATCTCGCATTTCGTTTAAGCCTCGACCATCAACACGCTTTCCGCTAATCAACCAGCGTCTGACAATCTCTTTTTCTAGGTTATAAAGGCATTCGTTAACAACCTGTGGATGAGCTGCATATTCCTCCGAAAGTTTTTCTTTTACTTCATCTTCAACCTTTTGGGTGTTTTTGTCTCTGACAATCTTGTCTTTTTCGTCCAATGAAATCTCTAATTTGGGTCTCGCTTCGGTTTGAACAGCTTTGATAACTCTTCCAATTTCATCTGTAAGGCTTGCCTGTGAACTAGCAAATTCGAGCTTTTTCTTGCCAAACTGCGCCACAATTTCGTTTATGAAAGTTATTACCTTTTTGATTTCACTATGCCCTTCTTTGATTGCGTCCAGCATAACTTTTTCTTCAATTTCGTTTGCTCCGGATTCAATCATAACTACCTTTTCGGAGCTGCCAGAGAGCGTTGTTACCATTTTTGAGTTTTCTCGCTCAACCTGGGTTGGGTTAATAACTACTTTGTCATCCACATACCCCAACACTACCCCTGCAATCGGCCCATTCCATGGGATATCTGAGATTGATAGCGCAACAGATGCTCCAATGATTCCTGCTACTTCCGGAGAACAATCTTGGTCAACCGCAAGAACTGTGATTGTTACGGCAACATCGTTTTTCATATCTTTGGGAAACAAAGGCCGGATGCTGCGGTCAATCAATCTTGAAGCCAAAATGGCACTTTCAGCTGGCCGGCCTTCACGCTTGAAAAATGAACCCGGTATCTTGCCCACAGCATAAAGTTTTTCTTCGAAATCTACAGAAAGTGGGAAGAAGTCTATTCCCTCCCGTGGCTTTGAAGAGACCACTGCATTGGCCATGACAACTGTGTCACCATAACTAACGACACACGCGCCATTCGAGAACCTAAAAACATCCTCCCCTACTTCTATTTTCAACTGCCTTCCAGCGAATAACATATCAAACTGACTGCCTTCTTTGAACATTAAATCCCTCACCTTTTCGCGCTACCCCTCAGATTAATCCAAGGAAGAGCTTATAATAAATTCTAATACCTCACCTATTATATGCTATTTCCCCGACAAAGTAAAGTAAAATTTGGGCAAACTATATCTGATTTTGTGATTGCAGCCGTGTGTTTCCGCTCGCGGCGAGTTGACATTTTGCGGGGCTTCTGATATCATATGGGCTGCAATGAGCTGACGTAATGGGGCAATGGCCCTGAGATGTCTCAAAATCATCAGTGGAATTATGAGAGCTCAAATCCTTTCAGTAACAATATATAATGCAAACCGTGGAGAAGTATCGAAGTGGTTGTAACGAGAACGACTCGAAATCGTTTGACGGATTTCCCGTCCGTGGGTTCGAATCCCACCTTCTCCACCACACAATGAGCCTTCCGAACTCACGCTGATGCCTGTCGACTGATGGGTTCGGCATTTTCCCGCTTTTGCTAGTTTAAGTTCTTTTGCCCAAAATAAAACAACAAGAACACCTTAGAGATGGCTTCCTCAAGGTGTATGTTTTTGTTTTACCAGCAAGATTTCTTAGTTTTTTAATTTGTTCTCTCTCCGTTTTACGTGCTCTTCTTCGTCGTTTTCTTCATTTTGTGCTACTGCTAATTTTGCTGCTGCTCTTCTGCTACCATTTCTGCGAGTATGTCCTCTTTCATCATTTTCATATTGCAGCAAGCGCTACACGATTGATTGCCACCAACATAGGGCAAACAATGAACCAAGTACCAAAGCAACGCTTCCAGTTGTTCCCATGTGTAGTGCTCGTCATCTCTTGTTTGATTGTCATGAAAGTGACAGTTAAACGCTGTACCGCCTCCCAGGCGAGAATTACGAGAGCCGACAAAAACCAACCACTCGTTTGCCGCATGTGTTAGGCCAAGATTACTAAACACGGGACGTATCAAATCTTCTAGAGCTGATTTTTTGTGCAAGCTGCACATCCTATTTCCTCGAAATTTTTCTAGAAGTCGAGCGTTTGCGTCACGATTAGGCGCATTTGCCGTAAGAGTGTAAAGCACATTTAAGAGATGCATAAATACTACTTCGTGCCCTTGTTCATTGGCCTGTTGTGTTAGTGTTTTGTTCTCGGCTGTTAACCGCAAGCGTTCAATAATATCGCTTTCATTTTTAAGTTCTCGTGTGTATATTACGTCTGCCCAAGACTTGTCACACAAGCTTTTTTGTTGCAAACCACGCAACAGGAACAACTTTCCCGTATTGTGTATTCGGAACCGATTGGCTTCTTTGCAAATGCCGAAAAATACTCTTATTTTCTCAGGGGTATTTAAGTGTAAAGTTAGCTTACAGAATAAATCACGCAAAACCCCAAGCAAACCGTTGAAAATTTCGTAATTCTGCTCTGCAAGAATAGGATTTGGCTTTTGTATTGCGCTAGATTTTGGAACACAAACTGAACTACTGCTACTAGACTCTGCTGAGATAGCGGGCTTCAATAGCAGCGTGATTGTATCGAGTTTGGTGTACGGAAACCCGTTATACATATTATGCGGAATTAAAAGTTGATGCGCAAAAAGTTGAATTTTTTTGCTTTGTCTTGTGTAATTACACGTTTTACATGTGTTTCGTTATCTTTCTGTTCATTAAGCTCAGTAACTTCAATTTGGATATCGTATTCCAAACGACCGCCATCTGTGAACGCCGAAAGTACATCAGGATCTAGAAAGTACATCAGGATCTAGCTCGTTAATTGCATCCCTAACTGACGTATATTTTGGAACAAGTACAGCGTATTCTTTCGGGTTTTGACCCAAGCATATACGAATCCCTACATTTTCTGCCCACAAGCTTTTTATGTTAACGTCTGGATATCTTGCGCCTTTGTTTGCATTTTTTTCTTCCAGCAACTTTATCGCAGCGCTATCGTCTTCAGAAGTTAGTACAAGCCCCCTACAACCGTTTCTTTGCAAAAACTCGTCAACAGCAAAAACATTTGGAGTAATCACCGAAAAAATATTTGTTGCTGCAATAAACACACATAAGCTTTTCTTGAACTTTTTCTTGCTTTTCATAAAAATTCCTCCTTTAAATTTCGGAACCAAGCCTTTATGTTTATGAGTCTATCACAGTTTATTTCAGTTGTCAATATCTTTTTGAATAGAAAAATTAATTTCAGAGAATAATCTAAATTAATTCAAAATATTTCCAAATTTTAGGGGTTTTTGCATAAAATACGAGCCGTTTAAGCCCGCGATCAAATGCATGGAAAAATTTGACAAAATTCAAAACAGGTTGTATACTTGATATGGGTAAAGTCTTGTGCCTTTACTTTTTCAATAATTGAGAGGTTATCTATGGCCAAAAATTTAGGCATTTCAAATTTGTTGGATTTTTATGGCGCCATGCTGACTGACAAACAAAAAGAAGTTGCTAATCTTTATTTTAACGAAGATCTTTCGCTCAGTGAGATTGCAGGGCTTTTGGGAATCACCAGGCAAGGAGTCAGGGATCACATCGGGAAGGTGGAAGCTTCTCTTTCTCTTTTGGAAGAACGGCTATGCATGGCCGAGAACTATTCCAAAATGCAAACACAATGCCGTCAAATCGATGAGGTAATCAATTCTTTGAATCAATATAACCAAAAATATTTGTTTTCGGCCGAACTGACCAAACGGCTCAAGAAGGTTTCTGAGCTGCTTGGTGGGTTGCTCGAAGAACAGGTTGAACAAGGTGGTGAACAACCCTGATTTTTGAGAAATTGGCAGACAAAATTTCTTCAGTGTTTCAGGGCTTGCGCTTTAGGAACAAAATTTCTGAACAGGATGTCCGGGCGGCAATACGCGAGATTAAATTGGCCTTGCTTGAGGCCGACGTTAATTATGGAGTTGTTCGTGACTTTATTGATCGCATTCAAGGCTTGGCAGTCAGTCAAGAAGTGCTGCAAAGCCTGACTCCCGCCCAGCAGATTGTCAAAATTGTCAACCAGGAGCTCACAGAATTGCTTGGCTCCCAAAACGAGCGAATCAATTTTTCGGCAAAACCGCCATCAATCGTGTTGATATGCGGTCTGCAGGGGAGCGGCAAAACCACTCATGCAACAAAGTTGGCCCATCATCTTAAGGCCAAAGGCAAACACCCTATGTTGGTCGCATGTGATGTGTATCGACCCGCAGCAATCGAACAACTGAAGGTGGCCGGCGAAAGAGCTAACATTTATGTCTTTGAACAGGGCAACATCAACCCTGTCCAGATAGCCGCGAACAGTGTAAGTTATGCAAAAGATAACGGTTATGATGTCATTGTGTTAGATACCGCCGGAAGATTGCAGATTGATGCCGAACTAATGGATGAACTCAAAAAAATCAAAAAGGCTGTTAAAGTGAGCGAAACCTTGCTCGTTGTTGATTCTATGTCTGGGCAGGACGCGGTTAATGCGGCATCAGCTTTTAACGAGGCAATTACAATCGATGGTGTTATCTTAACTAAACTGGATAGTGATGCGCGCTCTGGGGCAGCTCTTTCGATAAAAGCTATTACACAAAAGCCGATTAAGTTCATTGGCACAGGAGAGAAAATTGCCGATTTTGATGTGTTTTACCCCGAGAGAATGGCCTCTCGGATTCTTGGGATGGGTGATACAATTTCTTTGATAGAGAAGGCAGAATCTGCTTTCAGCGAGAAACAAAAGCAAAAAATGGAAGAGAGTCTGAAAAAGAACTCCTTTGATTTCGATGATCTTCTTGCAAACATGCAAACCATGAAAAAGCTAGGATCATTGAAAAATGTTATCTCGCTGCTGCCGGGTGTTGGCAACAAAATCACAGATGAACAGATTGGCAAGAGCGAGGACGAACTGGTCAAAACTAAGGCACTGATTTCATCCATGACCCCCAAGGAGCGCCGCGAACCTGCTTTGATCAATGCAGGCCGGCGAAAACGGATTGCAGCGGGAAGTGGGCACAAGGTTGAAGATGTTAACAGGTTACTCAAACGCTTTGAAGCGATGAATCAAATGATGAAACAGTTTAAAGGCAACAAAAAGAGGCACAAAAAAAGATAAATATATTGAGGAGATGTTTTGAACATGGTAAAGATCAGGTTGAAGAGAATGGGAGCCAAAAAAGCACCTTTTTACAGGGTGGTTGTTGCTGATGTCAGGTCGCCAAGAGACGGTAAATTCATTGAAGAGATCGGTTATTACGATCCTAATTGCAACCCAGCCTTAATAAAAATCAACAAAGAAAAAGTCGAGTATTGGCTGAGTAAGGGTGCTCAACCTACTGATACAATCAAGGCACTCTTGAAAAAATAGAGAGGGGTATTTATGGCTATCAAACAACTGGTAAATGCAATTTTTGACGGTATAGTTGATGAAGAGTACAACGTTAAGATCAACCTTAATGACACTAATGTGGAGCTTGGGGTCAACAAACTAGATATTGCCCGCGTGATCGGAAAAGGCGGCCGAACAGCCGCTGCAATAAGAACTATTGTAAATTATTACGCAAAGTCGATAGACAAATGCATAAGACTTAACATCGAAGAGCGAAAGAAGGAGGCTTGATGTTCATGGCTCTGTGCATAAAGTGTAGCGCTTCCCTTTGTTGTGAACTTCGTGTTTCCCCGTTTGCTCCCTTTGGAAAGTAGGAATTCATCATCCCGCATTGGAACCTTTCTTTATTCTAATTATCTTTGTTGCTTTGTCATGAGCAAATAAACGATGCTTTCCAAGCATTCCGAAAATCGTAGCACATCGCTTTCTTGTACCTTTCTTGTGTTTTGACAAGAAAGGTACCCAAAGAAGCAAACCAGAGAGAGAATTGCGAACTCCCTCTCTCTGGACTCTCTCCCACAACGCTTTTTTCCAGAGTCCAAAGTTGTTTACTATGAGATTTTGAAATTGTTTGGAAAGTCTCGCATCAATTGTAATGCTACAAAGCAAGTTTTTTAATTTTTTGACACAATTTGACTTCTTATGTTATAATAAACTCAGAAGGAAGAGTGTGCTTTTATGACCGCTTTAGCGGAACCTACTCGCAGAGCGTTGCAGCACACTTTTTCTTTTTTTTTCGTAATTTTATTTTCTGTGCTAGAACATAACTATCAGGGGAGTAGGCTCGCTTTTGTCAGGCGGTCTAGTCAAAAAAAGTCTCGGGCCGCTTCCCCAGCTAATAACTGGGGCGACGGCCTAGTGTTTTAAGTAAATTTGCCGCGAATTTGGAAATGCTTGGGAAACAAGGAAAATTTGCTTTGGAATTTTATACATCAGCCGTTTCCAATTGTTCTTCGTTTTTGGCTTCTTTGTCTTCGTTTTTCTTTACGTGAAGAAACACCGTATCTTTATTTCTCTTAATTTCTTCGCCACCTTTAATTTCTTCGCCATCTTGTTTATCTGAGTAATAAACCACATCCACTTCAAAGTCGTAGTTGTCGCCCGGAAATATTTTATATTTCACGCCGAGGTCATCCAGTTCTTTGGTCACCTCGTCGATTTTTCTGTTTCGAAGCTGCGGCAACTTCACCAACTCTGGACCTTTGCTAACGGTAATTTCTACATTTAACGGCTCTGTGGAATCATAAGGAGAGCCACCCAATGGGTGTTGCCGAACAATCACTCCCTCTTTCATATCATCATCAAATTCATAAGTGACATTTAACTTAATATTCTTGTCCAGGTTTTTTGAAGCCTCTTCATAAGGTGTCCCCATGAAACTTTTAAGCTTTTTAAGCTCATTTTTTTTGTGGTTTTTCTCTTCAATATGGCTTATTTCCATCTTTTGTGGCTTTATTTCTTTTTGTTCGTTAACCCATGAAAGGGCAAAATAAGCAACAAAACTGACGATCAAAATCAGACCAATGAACACACTAACCTTGAGAAAGCTTTTAGATTTCGACCGCGAAACTCCATCAATTTTCAGTTCATTCCCTCTCTTAACTTCACCCATTTTGCCTTTATTCAATCCCGCATCACTTGCATCAAAAACCACCGTGGCATCACTGGCCAACTCGCCTTTGTGACAATCAGCCAGCAACCCCGAATTGAATTGCCGAATTGTTTGGGTTCTTTCTTGCCGATCTTTGCAGAGTGCCCTACTGATTGTGCTCAACACACCAACAGGAATTCCCTCATTTAGTTTGCTCTTTGCAACGAAAAAATCTTCCGACAATTCTTTCAGTGTGCGCCCCGTTAATATCTTGAGCAAAACACATGCCATGGAATAGACGTCTGTCCATTCCCCTTGCCATTTGTTTGAAAAATATTGTTCAGGCGCGCTATATCCCTCAAACAACTGATACCTGATTTGTGTGTTTTTTGTCCTAACCGGTGGAATCGAAAAATCCCACAGAAAAATGCTTTCACAGTTAGAATCCAAATATATCGTTTGCGGACTTAGTCCCCTGTGTATTATCCCATTGCTATGCACATTCACCAACAGATGATTCAAAGAAAAGATCCATCTTTTGGATTCCTCCCAACTCAGCTTTTGATGTTTTTCGAGATACGCAGCCAGACTAATCAGTTTAACATCGGGGTAAATTACATAAACTGTTTTGTTGCAAACCATAATATTTTCGATCTTGATGAGTGTTTCAAATGCATTCATCTGTTTCAAGGTTTGATGCAAATCTAAAAAATCCACCATGAACGTCTTATACTGCACTTCACTGCTGAGTTTCGGCACTAGCTCCCCAGTTTGCAATCTGGAAGAAAGTATGCCGGGAAAATATTCTTTGATAAGACAGGTTCTACCACTCATCAAATCTTTCCCAATGTAGATAACATGCTCTCCATCGAAACTGTGCACATTCCCAACCAAATACTCCTTGCCCAAAGTGCTTCCCGTTTTAAGAAATTCCTTGCCATTTTCCTCATATTTATTAGTACCACAAACGCTGCAGGTCGCGCTGCTGCTATCAACATAGTTCATACATCCCATGCAAAGCCTTAAGTCTTCGTTTTGCATTGAGCACTCTCCCCATTCTCGGCACATCGGCAAGCAATTAACTTGCCACAAACTGAATCTGGTTTCCCAAATTATATCACAATATGCCACAGAAATGTTGCAAAAAAACAAAAAATAATTGTTTTTTCGCCTATTAAAATGTGTTCGTGTTTCACAGAAAATATTGATCAGTCATTTTCTTATAAAGACCACCAGCAGCCATCAAAGCTTCATGCGAACCACTTTCCACAACTTTTCCGCCATCAACCACAAAAATCTTTTGGCAACGTGCCGCGGAAGTCAATCTGTGCGCAATCAAGACCACTGTGCTTTCACTTAGTTGTTTAAAAACCACATCCATAATCAAACGCTCTGTGATGCTGTCCATTCCGCTTGTTGCCTCATCCATAATGAGCAAATCGAATTCTTGAATAAGCGCTCTGGCAAGAGCTATCCTTTGTTTTTGACCTCCGGAAAAGTTGTGACCATATTCTGTGATTCTAAAGGAATACCCGCCGGGAAGCTCACAAACGAATTCATCTAATCTGCACATCTCACACACTTTTTCGAATTCACTTTGTGCCACCGATTTGTTTTTCTGCTTTATGTTTTCTTCCAATGACCCTTTGAACAATACCACGTCTTGTGGTAGAGATGCAATCCTGGCCCTAAAACAATCCACATCCAAATTCTTAATATTATGCTCTCCAAAATGAATTTCACCAGATTCGGGGATATAAAAATTCATTAATAGCTTTGAAATGGTGCTCTTCCCTACCCCACTTGGCCCCACAATCGCGACTTTTTCGCCCGGCTCAATCCGCATATTAAGACCATCCAGCGCCAACTTTCGGCTTCCGTATCTAAATCGCACATCATTTATGTCAATTGGCAAAAACAAACTGTTTAACCTCTTTGCTTCAGCACCTTGTTTTTGTTTTTCTGTTTTGAGTTCCATTATTTCATAAAGCCTGCAGAAATTAACCCATGTGGTTTGAAGCAGCGTCTGAGTGTGAACAAGTTGACTTGCCGATGTGCCGA
>BNZN01000024.1 GCA_026001145.1 Clostridia bacterium
ATGCAAAGTTTTGATTGTACCCCCAGAGTCTTTACAACAGGGCGTTGTGGATGAAAGTTTGTTCAGAGCCCAATGCTTTGAGATGAAAAAGGGAAGCATTTTAAATGCTTGCAACTGCGATGAATGCCACAGTCCTTTATGATGTTTTTCTTGGGCTTGGAGTTGACGTGAAGCTTCAGATGGTCGTTTCGATGCCAGATATCGCCGAGTGTTATGTGCGAGATAAGGCGGTAAAATATCTTAATCAGGGGACAGCTGTTATTTTTGGTGGAGGGACAGGAAGTCCATATTTCTCAACAGATACAGCTGCTGTGCTAAAAGCAATAGATATTGATGCGGAGATCATATTCAAAGCAACACACTCGACTGACGGAGTTTATAACAAGGATCCTGCTAAGTTCTCTGATGCCACTAAATACGATAGCATTAAGTTTGACGAAGTGTTTCAAAATGATCTTAAGATAATGGATTTGGCAGCTGTTGCCCTGTGTGTGGAACACAAGATCCCGGTGTTGGTATTTGGGGTTAAAGACCCTAAAAATATCACAAGGGCGGTTTGCAAACAAAGAATGGGAACTCTAATTAGTACTTGAAGACGAAGGAGAAGGATGATGACGGAGATATGCAAACAGTTTGATGTTAATATGGGAAAAGTTGTTGCGAATTTGGTTAAAGAATATGCAATGATGAGGGTTGGACGTGCGAATCCTGAGGTGCTTGCTAAGGTTGTTGTCGATTATTACGGAGTTCCGACTCCTTTGCAGCAGATGGCGGCGATCAGCGTTTCTGAAGCTAGGATCCTCGTTGTTCAACCCTGGGATAAATCATCACTGAAAGAAATTGAAAGGGCAATTCAAGCCGCTGAAATTGGAATCAACCCGGCAAACGATGGAAATGTGATTAGAATTGTGTTCCCACCGCTGACTGAAGACAGGAGAAAAGAAATTTCCAAAACAGTTCACAAAGAGGCAGAAGAAGCGAAGATTGCGATCAGAAACGTCAGAAGAGACGGGATGGAAGCAATTAAAGAGCTCAAAAAGGAAAATGAAATCACAGAAGATAATGTTAAGCTTTATGAAAAAGAAATGCAGGGGTTGACGGATAAATATTGCAAAGAGATTGATGTTATGTGTGAAAAAAAAGAAAAAGAAGTAATGGAGATGTGATTTGTGTCAATTAATGTGCGGCACATCGCGATTGTTATGGACGGTAACCGGAGGTGGGCCCAAAACAGAGGCATGTCAATAGAGCAGGGGCACAAAGAAGGGATGAAAACCTTCCAAAAAGTGATTGATTGGTGCTCCGAAGCGGGGCTTGGATATTTGACAACCTATGTTTTTTCAACCGAGAATTGGTCGCGATCCAAAGCCGAAGTGGATTTTTTGATATCGATGATTGTTGAGAATTTCTCTAAATATCGCGAAGAAGCCTTGAAAAAGGATGTTAGGGTTCGTGTTTTGGGAACCAAAGAGCGGTTATCAGATGAACTGAAAAGTGCGGTTCGTGCAATTCAAGAGGACACAAAAAAATGTACGGGGCTTAACCTGAATTTGGCCTTTAATTATGGCGGAAGACTAGAGATTGTTGAAGCAGCTAAAGCGATTTCGGTAAAAGTTTTGTTAAGGGAAATAAGCATAGATGAGATAGATGAAGATTTGCTTGCAAGTCACATGTATACCAAGGGAATTCCGGACCCAGAGCTGATTATTCGCACGGGTGGTGAGCAACGGGTTTCTAATTTTCTCACATGGCAGAGCATCTATTCCGAATTTGTTTTTTTGGACGTTTTGTGGCCAGATTTCAAACCTGAAGAGCATCTGAAATTCGCGCTTTCGGAGTTTGAAGGCAGAAACCGAAGATATGGAGGAGGTTAAAAGGGCGTTGAAACAGCGTTTGATTTTCTCCGTGGTTGGGCTTTTGTTGTTTGGCGTTGTTTTGTGTTTTCTTAAAAGTTGGGTTTTCAACCTGGTGATAGCAATAGTTTCGGTCATGGCGATTTGGGAACTAAACAGAGCAGTTTTCAAGGGTATTTGTCGCTCAGTTGGGGTAATTTGTTGTGTCCCTGCTGTTTCGTTTTTGTTTTTTAAGAAGTTCGAAAGTTACATGCTTCCAGTTGGTTTTGTGTTTCTGCTTTGTGTTTACGTTTATTTGCTTTTTGACAGAAAAGCGGTAACCGTCCAGAATGGATTGTTTGTTTTTAGCGCGTCGCTCGGCATTTCTTTTTCTTTTTTTTCACTAGTGTGTTTACGGGATGTTTTACCAGAAAAATCTAAGCTTTTGGGAATTCTTTTGGTTTGTGCTTCTGCGTGGCTGACTGATACGTTTGCCTATCTTGTTGGTATTTCGGTTGGCAGACATAAGTTTTTCCAAGATGTTAGTCCCAAAAAGACCTGGGAAGGCGTGATTGGCGGGGTTTGCAGCTCGGTGGTTTGCGGAGTTGTTATGTATTTTTGTTTTAGAAAAGCTTGTGGACTTCCTGAAGTTGGAATTTTGAAATTGACAGTGTTTTTGTTGGTGTCTTCGGGATTGGCAGTTTTTGGAGATCTTTTTGCGTCGCTTGTAAAAAGGCAGAGCAATATAAAGGATTTTGGTGCCATTATGCCAGGGCATGGCGGCGTGTTGGATAGGTTGGACAGTTTGGTTTTTGTGGCTCCTTATTTTTACCTTGTGGCGAGTGTGATTAAATGAAAGCAAATGCGCCTATTTCCATTATTTTCCGAGCATTACGAAATCAGAACGCCTTTTGCGCAAGTCGAAGATTTTTGTTTTGATTTGCAGCACAAACTATGTTATAATACTCCGCGGGGTAGGTCCTGCTTAAAGCGGCCTGGTCAACTTCCTTTTCGAAAGGAGGTTGAAGTTTATGGAATTTATTATTCTCTTGCTGAAATTAATTTTAATTCTGCTCGAAATATATATGTTCATAACAAAAAAATAGGCCGCCGACCCAGCAGATAACGCTGGGAAAAGCGGTCTAAACACAACTTGTGACTAGGCCGCCGTCGAAAAGCGAGCCTACCCCTCTTTGAGTCCATTGTAGCACAACAACACAAAGATGTCAAAAATTTAAAAAACGACCTGACCAAGCATTCCGAAATTCAAAAGAAACAAATCAAGGATAGGACAAACTTTTTGTGGCGAGTGTGATTAAGTGAGAGTGAAAAAAATTATTGTTGCAGGTTCAACCGGATCCATTGGGCAACAGACTTTGGCGGCAGCCAGGTATTTGGGGATGCGTGTGTGCGGGCTTTTGGCTCATTCGAGCATAAAGCTGCTTGAAGACCAGATTCGGGAGTTTTCTCCGAGTTGTGCCGTGGTCGTTGACGAAGAAAAATGCAAAGAACTCAAGCTGAGAATAAAAGATTTGGATGTGTGCCTTTTGTGTGGCCCAGGCGCAATTGAAGAGATGATTGCAAAGGTGAAACCCGACATTGTGGTCAATGGTATCACCGGGATTGCCGGGTTGAGCTGCACCTTGGCAACAATAAGGGCAGGAAAGACACTGGCGCTTGCCAACAAAGAATCACTTGTGGTTGCAGGGGAACTGGTAACGAGGCTTGCCAAAGAGCATTCTGTGCAGATTCTCCCGGTGGATAGCGAACATTCTGCTATTTTTCAGTGTTTGATGGCAGGAACCGAATCAGAAGTGAAGTCTTTGATTTTGACGGCGTCGGGTGGCCCGTTTTTTGGCAAGTCCGGCGAGTTTCTTGAGAATGTTTCTGTCGAGCAGGTGTTGAAACACCCAAATTGGGAGATGGGGGAAAAAATTACAGTTGATTGTGCAACACTCATGAACAAAGGCTTCGAAGTTTTGGAGGCCGGTTGGCTATTTGGGGTTGATCTTGAAAAAATTAAAGTTTTAATTCACCCACAAAGCGTTGTTCATTCGATGGTGGAATTTGTTGACAATTCTGTTGTTGCGCAGATGAGTGTGCCAGATATGACGGGAGTGATTGCTTATGCGTTAACATTCCCCGAACGTGCGCAAAGCGTGATTGACGAATTGAATTTGGGCAAAATTAAATCACTTGATTTCTTTGAAGTGGATGACAAGACTTTTCACGGGGTTTCTCTTGCAAGAAAGGCAGCGGCGCTCGGTGGGCTTTATCCGTGTGTGCTAAATGGGGCGAATGAGCAGTTGGTTGAGATGTTTTTGTGTCGCGAGGTCAAATTCGCTGCCATGGCCAAGATTTTGGATGATTGTCTGGCGAATCTTAACCTTAAGAATGTTGAGATAAATGAAGAAAATATAATGTTTGCAGACGACCTGGCAAGAAAGTATGTTGTGAGCCATGTTTGACGCATTTTTGAAATGTTTGAAGTGCTTGGCAAAGGCAGTTTTCCCGCAGAGATGTGTTTTTTGCAGGGGGCTCGTTGAGGGCAATTTGGAGTTTTGTGGTGCGTGCGAGAAGAAGTTTGATGCAGTCAAAAACAGGCGAATGATTAGCTTTGATTATGGCGAAGTATATTTTGATGATTGTGTTGCGATGTTTAGTTATATGCCCCCGGTTTCAAATGCTATTCGTGATTTTAAGTTTAGGAACAAACGGTCATATGGAGCCACTCTTGCCCACTTTATATCCAGTGTGATAGTTAAAAATTACGCAGGTGCCAAAATAGATTGTTTGATGTTTGTCCCGGAGCAAGACAAAAGGATCAAACACAGTGAAATGTTGGCTGCGTGTGTTTCGAAATCCCTTAATATTCCGCTTGTTTGTGGTCTTGTTAAACTCAAATTGAACCAAAAACAGCACAAACTAAACCTGCAGAATAGGTTGAAGAACATCAAAGGAGCATATGATTTGAAAGAATCCGGGATTGCGAAAGGCAAAACGATTTTGTTGATTGACGATATTGTGACCACTGGCTCAACACTGAATGAATGTTCGCGGATATTGAGGTTGGATGGCGCATCAAAGGTGTTGTGCGCTACGATTGCTGCAACGGCAGAGCTTGCCAAAAAAACTTGAAACAAATTTGAGGAAGATAAACGCCTCGTTTTACTTGGGAGGGCAACGTTGTGTTTAGCAAACGAGTTGTGAATGTTGGGAATCTGGCAATTGGTGGGCATAACAGAGTTTTTGTGCAGTCTATGCTGAACAGACCGAGTGAAGATGTGAAAGCAAATCTGATTCAGGCCAAGGAACTGGAAGAAGCCGGTTGTGAGATTATCAGGGTCAGTATTCCGAATGAAGAAAGTGTAGCTACGCTCTTTGCATTGAAAAATAATTTTAGCTGCCCGATAGTTGCAGACATTCACTTTGATTATAAAATGGCGGTTGAAAGTGTTTATGCTGGTGCTGACAAAATTCGCATTAACCCCGGGAACATAGGGAACAAAGAACATTTGGGGCTGATTGTGGCTGCGTGTTCAGAAAAAAAAATCCCAATTAGAATTGGGGTGAATTCAGGGTCTATTCCAGCTTATATTCTTAAAACTATGGGCAGAACTCCTGATGGGTTAGTTGCTGCAGTGCAGGATTATGTGAGACTCTTGAATAACTTGGATTTTGATAATATAATAATCTCAGTTAAATCTTCGGATGTGATTGAAACAATAAAGGCGTATACGCTGTTAGCTGGCCATTGCGACCACCCGTTGCATTTGGGTGTGACAGAAGCTGGTACTTTCGATGTGGGAGTTATAAAGTCTGCGATTGGAATTGGAGCGTTGCTCGCTAATAATATTGGGGATACAATCAGGGTTTCGTTAACCGAGGACCCGGTGAAAGAGATTGAAGTTGCCTTGAACGTTTTGAAATCTTTGGGGTTAAGAAAGGGCTTAGATATTATTTCGTGCCCGACGTGCGGAAGAACAAAAATAAATATTAAAAATATAGTCGACAATCTGAGGCAGGCTCTTGATAAGTATGGTTTGCTTGATGCAAATTTAAAGATTGCTGTTATGGGTTGCGTGGTTAATGGACCCGGTGAAGCAAAAGAGGCGGATTTTGGGATTGCTGGCGGTAATGGAGAAGGGGTGATTTTTAAGGACGGAAAGGTTATTAAAAAAGTACAAGAAGAGCACATGGTAGACGAATTGGTTGATTTGATAATATTAATGCAAACGGGGAGAGTGAAGCAATGAAATCCAGATTGCCTGAAGGGTTTAAGCCACCGTCGATGAACAATGTGATTGAAAATGCAAAAAAAATGCAGGTAGAAATGGCAGCGGTAGAAGAAAGAATTGCCGAAATGGAATTCTGTGCAGTTTCTGGTGGCGGAGCTGTTGAAGCGACTGTGAGTGGCAACAAGAAAATCAAAGGAATAAAAATCTCCAAAGAGGCAGTCGAGGATACCGAAATGTTACAAGATATGATAGTTGTGGCAATAAACAGTGCTTTAGAAAAAGCCGCTGATTATCGTAGTGAGAAAATCAACGCAATAACCGGGAACATGAGCATTCCGGGCTTATGAGTTACAAAAACGAACTACTAAATAATCTTGTTGAAAGATTCAAATCCCTTCCGGGGGTTGGGGAAAAAGCTGCCTGGAAAATGGCTTTTCATATTCTTAATTTGCCCAAGGGTGTAGTTGCTGATTTTGCCGAAGCAATAATTCAAGCTTCTCAGAAAATAAAAAAATGTGAAGTATGTGGCAACTTCACTGAAAATAACTTGTGCTATATTTGTGCCGATAATATGAGAGACAAGTCCGTTATGTGTGTTGTCCAAAACATGAAGGATTTGCTCGCTTTTGAAAGAACCAACGGGTATTGTGGCGTTTATCATGTGCTTGGGGGATTGCTTTCTCCAATGGATGATATTGGTCCTGAGGATATTGGAATTTCTAAACTGCTCAAAAGGATCAAAGACAGCGAGATTTCAGAAGTGATTATGGCAATCGGCCCAACTGTTGAAGGTGAAGCCACGGCGGCATATGTATCCAGGTTGTTGAAACCAGCGGGTGTCAGAGTTACACGGTTAGCTTATGGGCTGCCAGTTGGTTCGAGCCTGGAATACACCGATGATATTACCCTGCACGCGGCGCTTGAAGGGCGGCGGGACATCTGATCTCATTCAATTGCTTCCCAAGCGCTCCGGAGCTCGAAGCACATCGCTTTCTCGAACTTTTCTTGAGTTGTCAAGAAAAGTTCCAAAAGAAACAAATTTTTTTGGGATGGACTTTTCCCGTTGACATTCACTCTCGAAAGAAGAAAATGGGGAGATGATGAACTTCTTCTCTTGAATCATCGCATAATGTACTTACAGGAGCAAACGTAAAAATGAAAGGAAAGGGATTTTATTTTGTTAAGTAGCGTAGTTGTCCAGGCACCTGCAAAGATAAACGTGGGGCTTGACATCTTGGGATCGACGGATGATGACTATCACCTTTTGCGAACTGTTATGCAAACAGTTGATATATATGATGTTATAGAAATCGAAAAGAACAACTTAGGTCAAATAAATCTTACTTGTGATCCGGCGGTAACCTCCACTGTTGACCAAAATTTGTCATATAAGGCGGCTCAGTTGTTCTTTAAAGAAGCAGAAATTGATGATTATGGGATTGACATATGTGTTAAAAAATCGATCCCTGTTGCCGCAGGCTTAGCTGGGGGTAGCTCTGATGCTGCTGGGGTCTTGGTGGGCTTAAACAGGCTTTATGAGACCGATTTTTCTTTGGACGAATTATGTGGTATGGCCTTAAAATTGGGGGCAGATATTCCATTTTGTGTTCGTGGCGGAATTCAGTTGGCTGATGGTGTTGGCGAGATTTTCACACCATTGCCCAATTTGCCGGAGTGTTATTTTGTGATTGCCAAACCCAACGAATTAGTAAACACCAAAGAAGCTTATGAGCGTTACGATAGGACTGATATAATTAACAGACCAGATATAGATGGGGTGATTGCGGGGGTAGTTGCGCAGAATCTCGACGTGGTTACAAGTCATATGCAAAATGTTTTTGAAGAAGTTGTTTGTGTTAATTCAGTGAAGAAAATAAAGGATTTGATGCTGGAGTTCGGGGCTCTTGGTTCAAGCATGACTGGGAGTGGTCCCGCTGTTTTTGGAGTTTTTGAGAATAAATTGAAGGCTAAAAGGTGTTTTAGAGCCCTCAAAGAAAAAGATTTCTTGGATGTGTTTTTGACGGTGCCGGTTGGTTGTGGTGCTGTTGTTATAGAGGAATTATAGACATTATAGGAGCGTTGTAGAGGAAGGAATTTGATGAAAAAAGAAGATTTTTTGCGAAGAAATCGTAATTTAAATAAAGGGCAAAGTAAAGAGCAAAATAATAATTCAAGTAAGAATGTGAGTAAGAATCACCTCCAAAAGGAACAAAATGGAGGGAAAGCGGTTTCTGTCATCCCGCTCGGGGGAATTAATGAAATTGGGAAAAACATGACTGTGGTTGAATATGGGAACGACATGTTCGTCATTGATTGCGGCCTTGCATTCCCGGATATGGATATGCCTGGAGTGGATATTGTAATCCCGGATTTTAGCTATATTGAAAAGAACAAGGATAAACTAAGAGGCGTTGTTTTGACGCATGGCCATGAGGATCACATAGGGTCGGTTTCTTATTTTTTAAAAAAGGTTTCCACTCCAATTTATGGCACCCAACTTACGATTAGTTTGCTTAAGGGGAAGCTTAAAGAGGCTGGCATTTTGAATTCTTCAAAGTTGAATGTGAAAAGAGCGGACGAAAGCGTAAAGCTTGGTTGTTTCGAGATAACTTTTATTCATGTGAATCACTCGATTCCAGATGCGTGTGCGCTTGTGATTTCGACGCCTGTGGGTGTTCTTTTTCACACGGGGGATTTTAAGATAGATTACACGCCAATTGAAGGTTCTGCGATTGACCTTGCGCGCATCGGTGAACTTGGGCAAAAAGGCATTTTGCTTTTGATGGCAGATTCGACTAATGCGGAAAAAATCGGCTCCTCCCCGAGTGAGCAGCGGGTTGGGGAATCTTTCGAAAAGCTTTTCAAAAGAGCCGAAAACAAACGGATAATAATTGCCACATTTGCCTCGAATGTTCACAGGGTTCAGCAGGTAATCAAAGCCGCAGAAAACTATGGCCGCAAGGTTACGGTTTCGGGGCGCAGTATGGTTAATGTTGTGGCTACGGCGATTGAGCTCGGCTACCTGAAACCCGAGCGCGGCACGATGATAGATATCGATCAAGCTAACAAATTTGCAGATAACGAGATTGTTATTGTTACAACTGGCAGCCAGGGCGAACCGCTTTCGGCGCTTCGCCGGATGTCGAGCAAAGAACACCGAACGATAAGCGTAAGTAGTAACGATTTTATCATTATTTCAGCCACTCCGATTCCAGGCAACGAGAAGTTTGTGAATAGGGTTATTAATGATCTTATGCTGCTGGGAGCTGACGTGGTTTATGAAAAGATACATGACACCCACGTCTCAGGACATGCATATCAAGATGAGCAAAAATTGCTTATGAACTTGTTAAAACCAAGATTTTTCATCCCGGTGCACGGCGAATATAGGCACCTGAAGAAAAATGCGATGCTTGCCGAAAGCATGGGAATAAGTTCCGACAATATTATGATTCCCGAGCTTGGCAGAGAGATTGAAGTTACTGCTAATAGCATTAAATATGGAAAGCTTGTTCATTCTGGGAATGTTATGGTTGATGGCCTTGGTGTTGGTGATGTTGGAAATGTTGTCCTCAGAGAAAGAAAAATTTTGGCAGGCGACGGACTAATTATTGTGATTGTGGTTCTTGAAAATGGCAGCCTTAATGCCCTTGCT
>BNZN01000025.1 GCA_026001145.1 Clostridia bacterium
GTATAAACGAAAAGGGCATTGGAAACGGGATTTCTGTGGTGTTGTTTGCTGGTATTCTTGCTAGGGGACCGTCTGCAGCAGGGGCGCTTTGGAAAATGTTGTTTGACAACACGGCGCAGGCTGTTTTGGCTGTTTTGTTGGTTTTGGCTTTCATTTTGATTACGGCTTTCACGGTTTTTATGACAAATGCAGAACGCAAAATTCCGGTTCAATATGCTCAAAGAGTTGTGGGCAGAAGGATGTATGGCGGTCAAAATTCGCATATCCCTGTGAAAGTTAATATGGCGGGCGTTATGCCGATTATTTTTGCGTCGTCGTTTTTGGCATTTTTTAGTCTTATTAAAGCTTGGGTTGACAAGGACTCAAAGATGTGGATTGGGAAAGTGCTTGGTCTAGTGGAATTTGGAACAATACTTTATTCGGTTCTTTATTTCTTTTTGATTATTGGGCTTAACTATTTTTACATTTCGATGCAATATAATCCAATTGAGATAGCGAATAATTTGAGGAAAAATAACGGCACTGTTCCGGGGATCAGACCGGGTGTGCAAACTTCTGAGTTTTTGAGCAAGGTTATTTCTAAGGTAACTCTGGTGGGTGCATTTTTCTTGGCTTTTATTGCACTTTTACCTATGATAATAGGTAGGTTTACGCATGTTAACTTAGCTCTCGGTGGAACGACAATACTTATTGTTATTGGTGTTGCACTTGACACAATGAAACAGATCGAGTCAATGACGATGATGAAACAATATAAAGGCTTTTTGGAGTGAGTGAAATTTGGGAAGGTGTTAGAAATTTATGAAATTGATTTTGTTGGGAGCTCCGGGAGCAGGAAAAGGGAGCCAGGGTAGGATTTTGGAGGAACATTATAATATTTTGACCCTTTGTTCGGGCGATATACTCAGAAATCGTGTTAAGAAAGAAGCAGATGATCCGGACCTTAAAGAAAACATGAATGACGGGCAGCTTGTTTCTGATGAATATGTTATGAATTTGGTTATGGCTGAACTTAAGAAACCGGAATATGAGAAGGGCTACATTTTGGACGGTGTGCCGAGAACGGTGGAACAAGCGGATATGCTGGAACGAAATGGTATCAAGGTGGATGCGGTTTTTTATATTGATGTGCCAGACGAAGTGGTGAAAAGGCGCATTTTGAACCGACGCGTTTGTGGTTCTTGTGGTGCGATTTATTGTGGGAAAGACTTATTAAAATGTGATCAGTGTGGTGGAAATTTAGAAAAACGCGCGGATGATACGGCGGAAGTAATTCAGGAACGGCTTGATGTGTATCACGAAAAAACCGAACCGTTGATAGATTACTATAGTGAAAAGGGTTTGTTGAAAAGAGTTGATGGCAATCAAGAAAAAGAGAAGGTAGCAGAATTGATGTTTGATTTTTTTGGGCGTTTGTGATGGTGCTTATTAAGTCGGCCGAAGAGATAGAAATCATGAAGAAATCTTGCTTTATTGCTGCGCTGGCCTTGAAAACAGCAGGTGATGCAATTAGGCCAGGGGTGACAACGGCCTATGTCAACAGGGTGATTGATGATTGCATAACTTCCAAGGGGGCTGTCTCTTCGTTTTTGGGTTATAATGGATTTCCGGAAAGCGCTTGCATTTCAATTAACAATGAAGTGATTCATGGGATTCCGTCTGCGACCAGAATAATTAACGGGGGAGACATTGTTAGTGTTGATGTTGGGGCGTTTTTTAAAGGGTTCCACGGCGACAATGCGGCAACATTTGCAGTTGGTGAGGTTGATCCTTCTGTTTGCAGATTGCTTGAAGTAACAAAGGAAAGTCTTGAACTGGGGATTTGTGCGGCAACTGTTGGGTCACGGATAGGCGATATATCTAGTGCCATACAAAGTCACGTGGAAAAACATGGATTTTCTGTGGTTAAGGAGTATGTAGGGCATGGGGTCGGCAAAAATCTTCATGAAGACCCTGCCATCCCTAATTACGGAGAAGCTGGCCAGGGGTTGGAGTTGGTTAGTGGCATGATGTTGGCTATAGAGCCTATGGTGAGTTTGGGGAAAGCTTATGTTAAGATGCTTAAGGACGGATGGACTGTGGTGACGCGTGATGGTTCGTGTTCAGCGCATTTTGAGCATACAATTTGGGTGACAGATTCTGGACCGCAGATTTTGACGGTTGTTTAGCTAAAAGTCAGTTGTTTTTGATTAACGTTTGAAGTTGGATGGATTATGAAAAAATTATTGAAAGGATTTTTGAAAATTATGAAAAACGAGAGAAATTTAACAAAGAAAACTTTGGCATTCTTGGCTTGTGGTGTAACGATGATAGTTATGGGAGTTTCAGCGCAGGCTATTGAATATACGCCATTAACAGAAAGTGAAGTAGGTGTAGCAGCGGTAAGATTGTATGAGGCAGCACAAGCAGTTTGGGCAAAGGCAGAAGCAGATCTTAATCCGCTTGGTGACGGTCGCAAACTTTCGGAACTTAATGTAGGGTCTGATGTCAATTTGCTCATAAAAAAGTATGCTGCGCCGCATTACGCAAATGAACCCACGGTAGTTGATTCTGCAACTTTTGAGAAACTAACTGAGCCCAGGTGGTATCGTGGCGTAAGACCTAATTCCGATGAGGTAAGTTCTTCTACTTCTGTTTCGACATATTTTGAGAATTTGAAATGCGGCGATTTTTATACGGGCATGGCAGGGAATGGCATATATGCTGGAGATGATGTAAGCATTGCCAAACCGTATGCAGGGGATTCTGGCCTAGTGTGCATGTTTGTTTATAACAACGCAGCTAGGGTTATCTCGGCAAGAGATACGGAAAGAATACTAGAGAAATATTTTGCAGATCACCCAGAATATAAAGACAACACGTCAGATGCCAAACATAAATTTTTCAATGCACAAGAATCTGCATTGGGGACGGCTGGTTTTGTTGGAAGGCTCCTTGGATATGATGTAATATTTGGCGCAAATACTGAAATTGGAGGGGTTCACGTTTGTTCTGTTTTAAATAGAGGCATACTCACTATTGATGAGAACCCTTGCTAGAGATTTAAAAACAAAAAATTATAAAAAATAAAGTTGATGATAAAAATATGCCAGAAAAAACAATGGAAAAAGGTAGAGTTGTGAGATCGCTTGCAGGCAGAGATAAAGGCCATTTTTTTGCGATTATTGAGTTTGATGAACTTTATTGTTTTTTGGTTAACGGGGAAATGCGGAAACTGGAGTTGCCAAAGAAAAAAAAACTGCGGCATGTTAGTCTCACTAAAACAGTTATTGATCTTGATTGTTTTGAGAACAACAAAAAGTTGAAAAAGGCGCTTGAAGGGTTTGAGGGAAAGAAGTGAGTTCGGGTTTGGAGGTTGTTGTCTTTGTCGAAAGAAGATATCATTGAGGTTGAAGGAAAGGTTTTAGAAACGTTGCCCAATGCCCAGTTTATTGTTGAATTGCAGAATGGTCACAAGGTACTTGCACATATTTCTGGGAAGCTTAGGATGAATTATATTAAGATATTGTCAGGGGATAAAGTGACCGTTGAGATGTCTCCGTATGATCTTTCGAAAGGTAGAATAACCTGGCGCTCAAAATGATTGAATGGGTTCTTAACATTAGGAGGGGATTTTGAATGAAAGTTAGACCTTCTGTGAAACAGATATGCGAAAAATGCAAAATAATAAAGCGCAAAGGTCGGATTATGGTTATTTGCGAAAATCCAAAACACAAGCAAAGACAAGGGTAATTTCAAAGCTAAAAGCAAAACTAAATGGAGGTGTTTTTGAAATGGCTCGAATAGCAGGGGTCGATCTGCCGCGTGCAAAAAGGATTGAAATAGGTTTGACGTATATCTATGGGATTGGAAGATCGCTTTCAAACAGAATTTTGTCAAAAACCGGAGTCAACCCTGATGTGCGCGTCAAGGATATTAACGAGGATGATCTTGCCAAAATAAGGGAATATATCAGCAAGAATCTGACGGTTGAAGGGGACCTGCGAAGGACGGTTGCCCTAAATATAAAGCGACTGATTGAAATTGGATGTTACCGTGGAATTAGGCATAGAAAAGGTTTGCCGGTCAGAGGGCAGAGGACAAAGACGAATGGACGAACTGCGAGGGGACCAAGGAAAACGGTGGCGAACAAGAAAGGTTAGGGAGGTATTTTTGTGGCTAAGATTGCGGCTAAAAGAGATGCGCGTGTTAAGAAATCTGCCAAGAAAAGGCATGTTGACAAAGGCGTTGTACATATTCAATCGACATTTAACAACACTATAGTTACTATCTCTGATGTTCAGGGGAACGTGATCTCGTGGGCCAGCGCCGGTGGACTTGGTTTTAAAGGGTCAAGGAAATCAACGCCATTTGCAGCGCAGACGGCGGCTGAAGCTGCGGCCAAATCGGCGATGGAGTGCGGACTCAAAGTGGTGGAAGTATTGGTTAAGGGCGCAGGTTCGGGAAGAGAAGCGGCAATCAGAGCGCTTCAGTCGGTGGGGCTCGAAATAAGCTTGATTAAAGATGTTACTCCTATTCCTCACAACGGATGCCGAGCACCAAAAAGAAGAAGGGTTTAGTGGAGGTGAATTAAGAAGATGGCTAGATATATCGGAGCTGTTTGTAAACTTTGCAGAAGAGAGTCACTAAAGTTGTTTTTGAAGGGGGACAGGTGTTACACATCAAAATGCGCCATGGTGCGGAGAAACAGCTTGCCTGGCCAACATGGCAAGGGCAGAAAAAAACAATCTGAATATGGTCTGCAGTTGCGCGAGAAGCAAAAGGCAAGGCGTTTTTATGGCATTTTGGAAAGTCAATTTGCTAAATATTTTGACATGGCGGAGAGAAAACAAGGGAAAACTGGTGAGAACCTTCTTCGAATTTTGGAAATCAGGTTAGACAATGTGGTTTATAGGGCTGGGTTCGCCTTTTCACGCAAAGAAGCCAGGCAACTTGTGAGGCATGGACACTTTATAGTTAACGGAAAGAAAGCCAACATCCCTTCGATATTGTTAAAACAAGGCGATATGATTGAAGTTAAGGCGAAGAGTCTAGAGAGTGCCAAAATGAAGATTTTGTTTGATGAAAAAAGAGCGGTTACCGCACCAAAGTGGATTTCTGTGGAGGGGAAGAAAGCGACGATAATCGAATTGCCGAATCGTGAAGATATTGATCTTGAGATTTCGGAGCACTTGATAGTAGAGCTTTATTCCAAATAGTTTGTTTTATCATGCAGAAATATTTTTCTGCCAGGTCCCTTAGAATTAGTAGGTATCTTTTGGCGCCCTTTTAACCCCTTTAGGTAAATTTTATCGAGAGGGCTTTTGTTTCCAGCTTCAATGAGGCGGAATGATATTTTTAAAAAATAGTTTCAAGTTTTTTGAAAGGGTGTTTCGACATGAATGCCAGGCATCTTTGTGGGTTGCTGGGCTATTTGTACGCAATCTAAAGAGGAGGGTCTCCGTTGATAGATATAGATAAAACAAATGTTGAAGTTGTGGATATGTCTGATGATGGTAAGCACGGGAAGGTTGTTATTGGTCCTTTGGAACGTGGATTTGGGATTACATTGGGAAACAGTTTGCGGCGTGTGTTGCTTTCATCTTTGCCTGGAGTTGCAGTTACTTCGATAAAAATTGATGGAATTCAGCATGAATTTTCTACGGTTCCCGGAGTTAAAGAAGACGTTGCGGAAATAATCTTGAATATAAAAAGCATAAGGTTTAGGCTTTATGGGACAGCTCCGAAGAAGCTTTATCTGGAAGCGCATGGCAAGGGCGAATTAACCGCAGGAAAGATAAAATATGACCCAGAAATTGATGTGTTGAATACTGATCTGCATATAGCTACTCTTTCTGATGAGGCCTCAATATCAATAGAATTGACCATTGGTGAAGGAAAAGGATATGTGCCTTCTGAGAAAAACAAGCAAAATCTGAGGCGTGAAATCGGAAGCATTGCCATTGATAGCATTTTTACTCCGGTGTGCAAAGTGAACTATTTTGTTGAGAACACGAGGGTTGGGCAGATAACAGATTATGACAGATTGATTCTTGAACTTTGGACTGATGGGAGTATTGAAGTTAAGGAAGCGGTTTCTTTGGCTTCCAGGATATTGATTGATCATTTGGGTTTGTTGGTGGAACTTTCGGGGACACTCGAGCCTGGGGGACCGTATAGGCGGCCGATTGGAATTGGGGATGGTGACAGGGGCCGGATTTATAACATGACGCTTGAAGAAATGGATCTTTCTGTCAGGTCATTTAACTGTCTTAAAAGAGTTGGAATTAGTTATGTTCACGACCTTTTGAGGATGAAGGAAGAGGACATTATGAAGATCAAGAACCTTGGCAAAAAATCTTTGGACGAAGTGATTAATAAGATTAATGCAATGGGATTTAAGATGTTTGCCAGCGAAGGTTCTGCGCAGATCAGATCAAATCCAGAAGAAAAAAGTTCAGATCAGATCAAATCCAGAAGAACAGGATTTGGAAGAGACAAATGATCTTTTAGCGGAAGATGAGCAAAACAGTGTTGTGGAAGAAGAAACAGAGCAAGAAGAGTTAGTGCAAACAGACAATTAATATTGTTTGATTGAGAAAGGGGTGAGTTGTGTGTCTGCGAGGAAGCTTGGAAGGAAATCTGATCACAGGAAAGCAATGTTCAGAGGTATGGTAACGTTTTTGCTTGAAAATGGGAAAATGGAGACGACTGTTACGCGAGCAAAGGAACTGAGGTCGATGGCTGAGAAGATAGTTACTATAGGGAAAAATGCAAATCTTAATTCGAAGAGAAAAGTGTTTTCTTATGTAACCAAAGAAAATGTTGTGAAAAAACTGTTTGATGAAATTGCGCCGAAATATGCTGATGTGAGTGGAGGATATACCAGAATCACTAGGATTGGACCACGAAAAGGTGATGCCGCAGAAATGGCGATAATTGAATTGATCTAAGAGTAACCTGCCAGATTCGATAGGCTGGTGTATGGAGAAAATGAAAGAATAATGAGGGAGTGGTTGAGTTTATGAGAAACAAAAAAGTGCTTACATTGATTTTAGCAGGTATGTTGGCTTCTAGTCAGGCGTTTGTTGGGTTTGCTGAGGACCCTTTCAAGGTAGGGAAATCTTTGCCAAAGGGAGTCGCCTTTGGACCATTGGTCCTGTGAATCGCTGTGGCGGCGTGGCGCATGACCGCGTAGGTGTGATGGCGATTGCCGAGTACCTCTAGAAGGCGATTGAAGCGCCTGGAAGGACGTCTTTGGCGGCCGGCGCGCGACCCACTGTTACGTCACCGGGCGGGAAGGCAGCTATTGCAATTATCGACCAGATGGCATAAGCATAGCAAGAAGTGAAAAGCATAGAGTTAAAAAAACAAAAGACTCGGAGTTGATTGAAAACTTCGGGTCTTTTTATTCCCTTTGTTAAGTTGTTGATTGGAGATAATTTATAAAAATTAACGACAATATGCATGGAAAAACATATAACATTCCCAATTGCAAAAGAAACTAGATAAATTTTTCATGAAAAATTTGCTAAAATTATTGACTTGGTTTGGCTGTTGTGACGGCACTTGGTTCAATGGGTGTTATGTCGTCGGCAAATCCGTTTTTGGTCGGACGTGTAGTCATTAGTTCGAGAATTCCGTTGCAATCAGCGCAACAAGGCGGCCACGATCGCGTAGAGCACAGAACGTGCACACCAGAAGGCGCACCTGGCTTTCGGCTTGCGAGCTGGTTGTTTGCTCCTGGTGGTGTTGCGCCTGTACCGTTCGTGCCAGGCGGTGACGGCGTGACAATGTCTGATTTCGAGGCCTTACAAAAACTGACCAACTTACTAAAAGACGGGGCAACGGCGATTCGAATGGTGGAAGAATATTTACAAACTTATTGTGCTTTGTACCAAGGTCAGGATTTCGATCAGTGGGTGGCAAGCAAGCCTTCTGTAGCAATAATGGAGCTGGGCTTGGGCACGCGAGAACGAGAGGCGACACGCCTTATAAATGCTGCCGTTGCGGAGGCCGTTGCAAAGATCAGAGCTTGGAACGGCGCCATTACCGAACCTCAAGCAAGAAATCAATTTCTGAAAGAGGTTGCCGATGCGTTGTTTGTCTTTTTGGGTAGGGCAACAACATCGCAAAAGAGTGACTTCGTTAAAGCTATCGGGGATTATTTGTGGGAGCTTATTACCGGGTATCACTCAGATGTTACACAATCGGCACCGGCAATTGGCAAACATTGGGACCAACTGACACATATAGATCCGGCCACTTGTGTCCCGGATAACATGAGACCAATAGTTAAAAGCGACGCGGGCAAACAAGTTCTGGCAGTGCTGAGGGATTTCGTGTAATAATAAAAGAATGATAAAGGAGAGTTTTGATTTATGAAAAGTAAAAAGGTTGCGGTAATTGGTTTGGCGGCCGTAATGGCTTTGAGTTCGGCAACAGCGTCGTTTGCTGTCAATTCGTATATGGCGGGGACGCCGATTGGCAATCAAGTTATGAGGTTCCCGGCGTTTTTGAGCACCTGAGGAGTCAGTATCCGCTGCCCAACGGACCGGAAAGCGAGGCGGTTCATTGTGCTTTCCGTTTGGCAGCTGTTCTTCCTGGGCTCGATCCGCACGACCTGATTTCGATTGTTAAAAAGGCCTCTTTGCGCATCCATACGGCGACGATTGTGCGGCGGGCGCGCTACTTGGCGGATACAGAATCGCGTCACGCGAACAACGGGCAGGAACTGCGACAAGTTCTTCTTGGCGCGACTGCCGATGTGGCCACCGTGGTAGGTTTGATGCACGGACAGCATGTGGCAGGCGGGAACGGCCACCAACAAGTTGACGACGCCATCAACGCAGCCGTTGCGATGATTCGCTCGTGGGACCCGAACGCAACAGACGCGCAAGCACGTGCGTTGCTAAAAGAGGATGTTGTTGCCGCGTGGGCTGTTTACCTTGCGCTCGCAGACGGCGAGCCGATGGACAGAAATGTTGTTGACGCGGTTGGCGGCGCGGTTGTGCAGTTGATTAATGTGCCCGGAGGAACTCTTATTCCCGCAGGCTTGCGGCCAACAGTTAGCGCTCCGAACGGCTATACTTGTCGCTAATTTGATAAATCAAATAGTATAACCAAAAAGCAAAGGTTGAAAAACAAAAAAACCAAGTTAAAAAGGCTCGGAGTTGATTTAAAAACTTCGGGTCTTTTTGTTCGCCAAAAAAGGGTTGCATATTGAGGTGCAACCTTTTTGGTTTTGTGTGCACGTTCTTGAAAAAACTTGAGTTTGGAGGGGATTTGAATGTTTGAAATCGTAAAGTTAATCGAAGGATTTTATTTGGTGGCGGGGAAAGAAGGAAAGGATGAAGCTTTGATTAAAAATTTGGGGTTGGCCGCAATCGAAGAGGTTAAAAGCAATTTTTCGGCAGGAGTGGATTTGGAAGATGGTCAACATAATCTTTTAATGCTCTG
>BNZN01000026.1 GCA_026001145.1 Clostridia bacterium
CGGTGATGTAAAGGGGTTGCGTGCCTTTAGGGACGATCCACAAAGCTCAAACTGGCAAAACTTTTTGGAATAATCAGACGAAATCAGACTTCAAAAAACTCACAACTGCACAAGGATAACATCCACATTTCATTCCAGACTCAAAGATGACTTCTCCCTATTATACCACCAAGTGTCTTTATCCCATATTTATCCATTTTCTGCTGCAACAAGTTTATTCTAGCGTTAAGATTCCCATAATCGGTGTGGGTGGAATCGCTTGTGCAGATGATGTTATTGAATTTATGTCGGTTGGTGCCACGGCTGTGCAGGTTGGTTCTCAAAATCTGAGAGATACGTGTGCCTGCCGGGATATAATAAACGAGTTGCCGCAGAAAATGGATAAATATGGGATAAAGACACTTGGTGGTATAATAGGGAGAAGTCATCTTTGAGTCTGGAATGAAATGTGGTATGTGGAGGAATTAGATTTGTCAATGATGTGGGACCAGCAATTTTTCATATTCTAATTATCTTTGTTGCTTTTTTACGTGCTTTCCAAGCACTCCGAAAATCGAAGCAAAACCGCCTTCTCGAACTTTTTTGTGTTTTGACAAAAAAGTTCCAAAAAAGCAAACCAGGGAAGGAATTGCGATTTTCCTTCCCTGGACCCATCCTTAAAACGCTTTTGCCAGAGTAAAAGGTTGTTTGCTTCGAGATTTTGAAATTGTTTGGAAAGTCTCGCATCAATTGTAATGCTACAGTATGTGGAGGAATTGGATTTGGAGACAAGAACAAGAACAAAAGGTGTTATAATAGCTTGTGATTTTCCTAACAAAACTGAAACAATGAAATTTTTGAGCGTATTCCCCGATCGGGATATCTTCGTTAAGATAGGGATGGAACTTTTTTATGGTGAGGGACCAAGCATAGTTGAAGAGATAAAAAGCATGGGTTATCGCATTTTTTTAGATCTTAAATTGCATGATACGCCCAACACTGTGAAAAAGGCGATGAAAAACATAGCAAAACTAGGTGTGGACATGACGACTATACATGCGGCAGGTGGCAAGCGGATGATGTTAGCGGCAAAAGAAGGATTGTTGACATCGACTGGGTCGACGTTATTGTTGGCTGTGACGGTGCTCACGAGCCTTTCTGAAGACATTCTTAAACAGGAACTTTTAATTCAGCAATCAGTTGAAGAAGTTGCTATTCATTATGCCAAAAATGCGCAGAACAGTGGTGCTGATGGTGTTATTTGTTCCCCCTTAGAAACAAAGATGATAAAATTAGCATGTGGAGATGATTTTGTAGCTGTTACGCCTGGGATACGTTATGCTGAAACTAATGATGACCAAAGTCGTGTTGCTACCCCTGCCATGGCGAAAACGCTTGGCAGTGATTTTATAGTGGTGGGCAGGCCAATTACAGCGGCTGTTGATCCAGTTGCTGTGTATAGCCGTATATTAGCGGACTTTTTGGGTGATGTATAAGAAGTGAATTTTATAGTATTAATAAGTTTTTTGGGGAGATGAAAGAAGTGAAATCAAAAAAAATAGCAGAACTTTTGCTTGAGATTAAGGCTGTTTTTTTGCGGCCAAAAGAACCATTTACCTGGGCTAGCGGCATCAAATCGCCAATTTATTGCGACAATCGTGTGATTCTTTCTCATCCGGATGTGCGCAAAGAGGTGGAAGCTGCGCTTGCCAAGATGGTGACTGAAAAATATCCGGGTTGTGAGCTTCTGGCTGGAACCAGCACCGCAGGGATCGCCCATGCGGCATTGGTGGCGGATATATTAGGCATGCCCATGGTGTATGTGCGTGGCAGCAAAAAAGACCACGGCAGAGAGAATCTGATCGAAGGTAGAGTGAAGTCGGGGCAGTCTGCGGTTGTGATTGAAGATCTGATTTCTACCGCAGGTTCTGCCCTTTGTGTGGTTAACGTTTTGCGTGATGCCGAAGTTAATGTGCTTGGTATAGCCTCAATTTTTACCTATGGGTTAAAAAAAGGCCTCGACGCAATGGCCGAGGCAGATGTTACAAACTTCTCGCTTTTGGATTACGATGCTTTGATAGAAGTTGCGCTAACAAAAAAATTCATTAGCGCCGGTGATGTAAAGGGGTTGCGTGCCTTTAGGGACGATCCACAAAGCTCAAACTGGCAAAACTTTTTGGAATAATCAGACGAAATCAGACTTCAAAAAACTCACAACTGCACAAGGATAACATCCACAAACACGAGGTAACAGCCGTCTTCGGTTTCGCCATGGAACCCAACGCCAATATAATTCAAGTCATCGTCTATGACTGAGCTAGTCCCTTTAAAGGCTTCTACTACCTCTTCGGCAGTTATCATGTGCGTAATAAATCTAAAGATGGGGACCTCGCCTGGAATTTTGATGTTTTTCAATAGGTATTTTTTTTCGTCAAAGATTGTTTGCCAGGTGTCACCGTTTGGCCTCCAGCTTCCCAGGTACTCATTATTAAACATTTCTTTTGCTCTTGCTCTTGCTGCCCGCTGCAAAACACTTTTCACCTTAAGTGGTTTTCTCTTCTTCTTTTTGCCATCTTCCCCTTTAACCCACTTTTTAGTCAGTTCTGCGTTCAGAAGGCTGACAACCTCTTCTTCCAGTTCGGGGCAACCCCCATTTTCATCAATTCTAAACTCTTGCGCTTCCGTGTTTTGTTGCTCGGCTGCCAATGTAGTGAATCCACTTGCACTGATGGTGCAGGCCAAAAAGATAAGGCTAAGCGCAAGACTACATCTTCTCGCATTCTTACGTTTCATCCTTCATTTCTCTCCTCATGGCCATCACAGCCAATTTGTCACATTCTTCATTCTCCGGGTGATTTGCGTGTCCCTTTACCCAAACAAAGTCAACCTTGTGCATGGCCAAAAGTTGTGGCAATCTTTCCCACAGATCCAAGTTTAAAACCGGCTTTTTATTGCTTTTTCGCCATCCGTTTTTTTGCCAGCCCTCAAGCCAGCCTTTTTGGGCGGCATCCACCACATATTTAGAATCACTGTATAAAGTCACATCACAAGGCCGCTTCAAGGCCTCAAGTGCAACCAAAACGGCGGTCAGTTCCATCCTGTTGTTTGTTGTTTCGGGTTCGGACCCACAAAGTCTTTTCTCTTTAGAGTGGTACCTTAATATAACACCATATCCACCCGGTCCGGGGTTCCCAGAGCACGCGCCATCTGTGAATATTTCTACAATTTCTTTTTTCTTCTCGCTCACAACACTAAACCCATTCTTCTTCAGCAAACATCATTCTTGCAACTGCTCTTCTATCTGCAACGTCTTTTAGCCAATATGGCAAATATATTAGGAATAGGAAAAAAGCGCTCAGAAGTAACAAATTTAGATAATAAACTGACCCATCTCCTAAGTAGTCAAGCGGAGTCGCAATCTCAGCTGGGCCCGATAGAAACATATAGTTTTTGTCAAACAATCTATCGACCGTTCCAACAACAATTCCCATGGAGATCAATGTTTTTAGCATTTTCCAGTAATCTTTTATGTCAATTCGGTGTTTGTCAACAATAGCCCCATAAAGGGCAGTCAAAACGATATAGCTGTGCACCCAAAAGAAGTGATAAAACCGAAACTTGTCTGGCCCATAGCTTAACTCGGGGAAAAGGATTGCGGTGAGCGCACCAAAGCTCCAGAAATAAATTAACGGAAAAACCTTTCTGACTGTGCTGCTTTTTCTAGATAAGTTAAAGACGAAGGCCAAGATCAACGTTATTGCACACAAATCCAGATAAATTAAATGTCCAACAAAATCATCATTGTTCAGGTAATTCCAGATATGCCATCCCAATTCCGAAGCCATTGCCAACGCAGTTGCGCCCACTTTGATGGTTCTGTCCATTTTGGGTGTGATTTTATCCTTAAAGATTATCATCAGCATAACTGCGGCGGCGAGCACATAAAAAACAAATATATGCGCTGTCTCATATTTTTCAAAATTCGAAAATGCCGAACTTCCATCAAAGAATCGTCTCAAAAAAGTCATAATCAACCCTCGATAAATCATAATAAGAACTTCCTACATTTTACTACAAACCGAGCAACTTGTCAAAGTTTGAGGTTTAAAGTGCGTAATCTGCTGTGTAGCGTTACAATTGATGTGAAACAAAGGAATTTTGCATATTCTAATTATCTTTGTTGCTTTGTTATGAGCAAACAAAAACGGCGAATAAACGATGCTTTCAAAGCATTCCGAAACTCGTAGCACATCGCTTTCTTGTACCTTTCTTGTGTTTTGACAAGAAAGGTACCCAAAGAAGCAAACCAGGGAGAGGATTGCGATTTGAACTGCACTCAAAAAGTTGGACAGTGTAAAATACTGTAAAAAACCTTGAAGTATTGGCATGTCAAAAGGGATTACGAACAAATAATAAGAATGTTCCCCCCCCATTTGTAAAAAGTTGAATCCGTGAAACACTCCAAAGCCAAAATCGGCTATTTGGACTATTACAACAATTGGCGCATCAAGGCAATTAAATAGCTTACCGCCTGCTATTTACGGGCTTCAAGCCTTCCCCGTTACTTAGTTCCCCCTTTTTGTCTAATTTGTGTCTAACTTTTGGGGGTCAGTTCACTTGCGATTTTCCCTCCCTGGACCCTCCCTTGAAACGCTTTTTTTCAGAGTCTAGGTTACTGCTTTTGATTTTGAAATTGTTTGGAAAGTCTCACATCAATTGTAACACTACAGCCATGTGATAGGTTAAAATCCGAATGTTGACTTAATTGCTGGAAGATGATAAAATACTACCTGGTTGTCGAAATTGTTCTTCAAATGGGCCATTAGCTCAGTCGGTAGAGCACTTGACTTTTAATCAAGTTGTCGCGCGTTCGAGTCGCGCATGGCTCACCAGTTTTGCGTTTTCTTGCTGAAAAGAAAAGATAGTTAGGCAGATGGAAAGAATGAAGAAAGATGAAAAATCTTGTGGAGCTATAATTCTTAGAAGAACTGCCAATGGAAGCAAAGAGGTACTTTTGATAAAGCACTATTTTTCTGAAAACTGGGGATTCCCTAAGGGGCACATGAAAGAAAACGAGAGAGAAGAAGAAACCGCAATAAGGGAAGTTTTAGAAGAAACAAGGATAAGTATAGATATTACCCATGATTTTAGGGCTGAGGTGTTTTATCGCTGCGGTTTTGAGACCAAAAAGAAGGTTGTTTTTTTTCTGGCAACAAATGCAAGCAAGCCAGTTTCGGAGGGTGTTGACCACAGAGTGGAACGCGTTGCCTGGGTTAATGTGAAAAGAGCGTGTGACAAATTGAACTTTCAGAATGACAGAGATATTTTGTTTGACGCCATCGAGTATCTTAAAAAGTGCAAGGAGCTGTTCTGAATCCAGTATGACTAGAAAAATCAAAAATACATTTCATTCTCCTGTCAGAATGGTTGTTGTTAGCTTCCTGATTTTGATTGCTGCAGGCGCTTTGCTTTTGGCGTTGCCTGCTGCATCCAGAAGTGGCAGCACAATTGGATTTGTTGATTCACTTTTCACTGCCACAAGTGCGGTTTGTGTGAGTGGCATCACGGTTGCTGATACTTTTGAGACTTGGAACATATTCGGGCAGCTTGTGATTTTGTTTTTAATCCAAGTTGGTGGCCTTGGCCTTGTCACCTTTGTTGTTTTCTTTGGTGTTTCTATCAGCAGGAAAATTGGAATCAGAAACATGCAGCTTGCCAGAGAAGCTGTTGGTTTTGGAAGTTCATTTGATGCGGCAACGTTGGTTAAGTTGATAGTTAAAGTTTCGCTAGGGATTGAACTTTGTGGTGCTTGTTTGTTGTTGTTGCGGTTCATCCCCGAGTTTGGCGTTGGCATGGGTATGTACATATCGTCTTTTTTGGCTGTTTCTGCATTTTGCAATGCTGGCTTTGATGTGTTGCCGCATAGCAGTGGCGAATCACTTGGGCTCCTTAATTATAATTCTGATCCCATTGTGTTGCCTGTTCTTTCAATCCTTGTTATTTTGGGTGGTTTGGGTTTTGTTGTCTGGTATGATATTTTATTCAACAAAAGACAAAGAGCCCTTATGATGCACACGAAAGTGGTTCTTGTGATAACGGCTTTGCTGTTGTTTATTGGAATGTCTTCTGTGTTGCTTTTCGAATGGGATAACGAAAAAACACTCAAAAATTTACCGCTTTTGGGCAAAATTAACTCTGCTTTCTTCCAATCCGCAACACTCAGAACGGCCGGGTTTTTTAGCTTGAATCCCGCTGGATTCACAGGCATCACAAAGCTTATTGCTATCTGTTTGATGTGCATTGGTGGCGCGCCTGGTTCAACTGCGAGTGGAATTAAGGTGACCACTTTGGCGGTGATATGGAAGACAATTTCGTGTTTTGTTAAAGGTCAGAACGAGACAATTATTGGTGGGAAAAGAGTTTCCAAACAGTTAGTTTATAAGGCAATTTCGACTTTTGGAATTGCTCTCTTTGCGGTGGCTGTGTCTTCTAGTGTGGTTTGTTATGCTACCCGGAATCAAAATGTTAGTGGTTTGGATGTGGTTTTCGATTCGGTTGCGGCAATTAACACGGTTGGGCTTTCGGCTGGCGCGGTTGACATTGCGCAAGCTGGTTGGATGCTTAAACTCATCTTTGGTTTGTTTATGTTCATTGGAAGGGTTGGACCGGTTTCGTTGATGTTTGCATTTTTGAGGGAGCCCCCAGAAAAGGGCGTGGTCTTGCCGGATGCTCAGATTATGATTGGTTAGTTTAACCTCTGAAATTCACCGGAATGGCGAAATGGCAGACGCACGGGACTTAAAATCCCGGGAGTTAATAACTCGTGCCGGTTCAAGTCCGGTTTCCGGTACCAAAAAACAAAAGCTTATTAATCTTTTTTTCTCGTTTGGCTAAGTCATTCGTTGCTTTCCACGCATTCCGAGATTCGAAATAAACTCGCTTTTTCACGTGCTTTTCAAGCACTCCGAAAATCGAAGCAAAACCGCCTTCTCGAGCTTTTTTGTGGTTTGACAAAAAAGCTCCAAAAAAACAAACCGGGAGGGAATTGCGATTTTCCCTCCCGGACCCTCCCTTGAAACGCTTTTTCTCAAAGTTTGAAGTTTTTGTTTTAAATGTCAAGAATGTTTGAAAGGTGAAGAAACAAACCAGAGAGAGGCTTGCGATTTTTCTTCTCTGGACCCGTCCTTGAAACGTTTTTCTCCAGAGTAAAAGGTTTTTGTTTCAAGGATTTTGCTGTTCGAGGGAAAACGGTTTTAATCAAACGATAAAGCAGACCCTATCTTGAATTTTAGAATATTTGGAAAGCAAGCGGAAAGCATTACTTGGAGGCGCGGCGGTATGAGGTTTTTGAGGGCAATAAACAATCTGAGAGAAAAGATCCGTTCGTCTTTGGGGATAGATTTTTTGCCACAGTCGTTTGTTAGTTTTTTCTTTGTGCATTTTGGATTCCTTGTAACTATAAATGCAATCAATCCTTTTGCCAACACACTCTTTTTCAGATTAACTGGCGAGCCGGATGCAGTTTTGTCTTTTCATGTGATCGTATTTGCTTTAACCCCGATTGGGACGATTTTGTCTATATTTCTTCTGAAACGCAAGACTTTTGCCATGAACATCAGAATCAGTTTTTATTCGTTTGCGCTGTTATATGTTGTGTTCTTGTTTCTTTTGCGCTTTCAGAATATGTTCTGGCTTCCTGTTGTGGCAATTTTGGCAGCCCTTGGCAATGGCTTTTATTGGGTTACATATTCGTTTTTTATAATTCAGCATGTTGATGACGATAAGCGCGACAAAGCCATGGCCCTTATCGGTGTTGCCTCGGGTTGTGTGTCGGTTGTTGCGCCACTTCTTTCCGGGGTTGTGATTTCAACATTTAGCTCTCTTTGGGGCTATGCAATTGTTGTTTCGTTCTCGATTGTTGTGGCGATAATAACATTAGTCCATTCAGATAAATTGCCGAGTGACCACGACCTAAATGTTCAAACCAACTTTAAGAAAGCATTCGCGCTTACGTTTAAGCACGAGGTTTGGCTTGATTGTTCTTTGAGTGATCTTTTTAAGGGGGTTCGGGAGGGACTCTTCACTTTTTACCCGTCACTTTTGCTGTTTGCGATTATTCGAAAAGAAAGCGTAGTTTCTTTTAATATTTTTGTAATTGGGATTTTAACTATCATTTCCAGCAGTTTGTATGGCAGAATGAAGGAATCTTACGACCTGAAGTTGATGATGATGGCGATCAACATTTTGGCTGTCGTATCGGCGCTCATGTTTATAAGTTACGGTAGAGCAACGGTTGTTATCTTGGGGTTTGTGAATGCGTTTTTTAATCTTTACATCTTAAATCCCACATTAAAGGTATTTTACAACTTAGTGAGTTCCGATGAAAACAGTCAGCTTATGATGCCTGAACTTTATGCGATAAGAAACTGCTTTTCGGGAATCGGGCGAGTGTTGGGGGTTGTGTTGGTTATGTGGCTTAGCAGATTTAATAAAGGAATTCCAATTTCGATTTTGGTTATAACTGTAATGCAGTATCTAACTTTGTATTTTTGTAAGAAAACCGACTCTTTGCTGAAGAAAAATGAAATTCAATGGTGGAGCACCGAGATATGAACATGATATGCATGCGAGATGTATCGCCGGATTGGGATTCGCTTCCGGTCTGGACAATGAAAAATTATGAGCACTCTGGGTATCTGAATGAACCATTTGTTCAGGTTCGAGCTTGCTATGTTGCCCAGACAGGGTTTCATCTTAGGGTGACCGCGTATGAAAACGCGGCAAATTATGTTTTGATGGAAAATTATAAAGGTAATCAGATAACGCTTGTGTGTAATTTTGGGTTGACCAAATCAGAAGAACTTTCGGTAATTGTTAGTATCGATGGGAAGAAATCTGGTTTTGAGGATGTGGATTGCAAGATGTTGCAAGGTGAAGATCTGCAAGGTGTGTTTTGGGGAGTTGACGTTAGCTTTTCGAACAGTGTAATTAAAGAGCATATGCATTCTGGAAGAGATTTGACCTGTGGAGATAGCATTAGCTTTAATATATTCAAACGTTGGTTGACATCAAAAAAATACTTTCATTCTGGAAAGCTATTTAACGAAGGTGAGTGCTGCATTTTTAAGCACTTTTAGCACTAAAATTAATTTTTTTCGGAGCAGCTGTTTGCGAAAAAGAGGAGTGGACAAAAAAGAAACGTTATGATACGATGAAACCATGAAAACAATAAAACAAAAATGTCCGAATTGCGGCAAAGAAACAAATCAAATAAAAAGAGGTTTTAACGTATCGAGAACGCAGCGA
>BNZN01000027.1 GCA_026001145.1 Clostridia bacterium
GTACAAAACAACAGTAAGTCCAAAATCCAGCTTGGTTTCCATTATGAGAGGAAATCTCTTCAATCCGCAGAGCATACCAATGTTTTTTGAATCATTAAAAAGTTTTGCCCCAAATTAGAATGCCGTGTGAGGCAACGCGCATCATTGAAATTGATCTCAATATATGTTATACTAGTCGTTAGAAATGAACCTTAGAAAGGTGGAAAATAATGAGTATATCAGAATATGTTGTTGGAGCGTTGGTATTTGGTATTTCGATATTTTTGATTGTTGTGATTATGTTGCAGGAAAGCAACACCAAAGGGTTGGCTTCTGTTACCGAGAACACATCAGATTCATTTTATAATAGCAAAAGCAAGGGAAGAACATTTGATGCGAAGTTGGCTCGACTTACCAAAATATGTGCGGTATTGCTTGTGCTTCTGACTGTGGTGATCGGGGTTTTGTATACCTACAACAAGAAGTGATGGGTGAGTGTTCTTCTCCAGAATCAAGCCTTTTCAAAACATTTAATTTCAAAGGTGGAAAAAATTATGGGGCAGCTTCGAACAAGATTTGCGCCAAGTCCAACCGGGTATATGCATGTTGGTAATTTGAGGACAGCTCTTTATGCTTACCTTTTAGCCAAATCGAACGGTGGAAGCTTCATCTTAAGGATTGAAGATACCGATCAGGAGCGGCTTGTTGAAGATGCAATGGATGTGATATATAACACCCTTAGGGAGACTGGCCTCCTTTGGGACGAAGGACCCGACGTTGGCGGAGTGTTTGGTCCTTATGTGCAGAGTGAGCGCTTTGAGATTTACAAAAAATATTCGCAAAAATTGATTGAGTCAGGTCACGCTTATTATTGCTTTTGTAACAAAGAACGCTTGGATGAGATTAAGTTGTTGCGAAAAAGTGCAGGGGGCATCTCGAAATATGATGGGCACTGCAGAGATCTTTCTGAAGAACAGGTGGCGGGAAAGCTTAGTTCTGGGGTGCCCTATGTCATCAGGCAAAAAATGACAGAAACAGGGCAAACGGCGTTCGAAGATGAGGTCTTTGGCTTGATTACGGTCGAGAACGACACACTTGATGACCAGGTGTTGGTCAAGGCGGATGGGATGCCAACCTACAACTTTGCAAATGTCGTGGATGATCACTTGATGCAGATTACGCATGTGATTCGAGGCAGTGAATATCTATCCTCAACACCCAAATACAATCTTCTTTATGAAGCTTTCGGTTGGGAGATCCCCAAATATATACACTGCAGCCCTGTTATGAGAAATTCCAGCGAGAAACTTTCAAAACGCAAGGGTGACGCTTCATTTGAAGATTTGATTGCTGCTGGGTATCTTAAAGAAGCAATTCTTAATTATATAGCTCTTCTTGGTTGGAGCCCCAAGTCCGAACAGGAAATTTTTTCGCTTGAAGACTTGAAACGAGAGTTTAATATAGCTGGCATTTCGAAATCGCCGGCGATGTTTGACATTAAAAAGCTGAATTTTATTAACTCACATTACATAAAGTCTTTGCTACCTGACGAGTTCCATGCAAAGGCGTTGCCATTCATCAAAATGTCTGTGAAAAACAAAGAAGCAAGCACAAGATCACTTGCGTCTCTTTTGCATACAAGAACAGAGTTTTTGAGTGATATTCCGGCCCAGGTTGATTTCATAGATGAGCTTCCAAATTACAATCGCGAACTTTTTGTCAGCAAGAAGATGAAAACCAGTCAAGAAAGTTCGCTTGAAATTTTAACAAAGATTCTGCCGCTTTTTGAAGCGATAGAAGATTACTCGGTGCAAAATTTGCATGAGATACTTATAAGCTACATAAGTACACACGAACTCAAAAATGGGTTCGTGTTGTGGCCGATCAGAATTGCACTCAGCGGAAAGGAATTCACGCCAGGTGGTGCAATCGAAATTGCGTCGATTTTGGGTAAGGAAGAGGTAATAAGAAGACTTCAGACTGGTATAAAAATATTAAGCAAGTGAATAGGGTAGGGGAGACGCGCAAAAAAGAGGAGGAACAAACTTGTTGTTCTTCCTCTTTGAGGTATCTGTTTATGAATTGCTCCTACATTATACACCAAATTTCTTTTTTGTCAAGTTTTTTCCGAAATTGGTTCTACTCCAATTGTCGTAATGGATTAGGACAAGCAAGTTCAAATTTGGCTGCAGCAAGACAGAGCTCGTCGTTCTGCCTTCTTGCAAACAGTAATTGCAATTGATGTGAGACTTTTCAAGCCATTAATTTGCTTTTCAAACGCTCCGAGATTTGGAGCAAGTTTGCTTTTTCACGTGCTTTCCAAACATTCCGAAATTCTGGGCAAATTCTCTTTCTCGAACTTTTTTGTGTTTTGACAAAAAAATTCCAAAAAAACAAACCAAGGAAGGAATTGCGGTTTTCCTTCCCTGGATCCATCCTTAAAACGCTTTTTCCATAGTCTAGGGTTATTGCTTTTGATTTTGCAAATAAAAAGTCAGACTTTTACGATTTTGGGAGTAGAACCCCGAAATTAAGAGATTTTTTGATTTGACATTTCGATAATTATCCCCTGCATACTTTCATATTTAGTGATGAAGTTTCTAATTTTTCTGCCTCGTTGCAACCAATCAGAATTATAATTTCTGAATCTCGTCTCGACAAATCGACACAGCAGACAATTCCGTTTACTTTTTGATTTTTATCTGTGCCAACAAAAACATCAACTTCCTCGCCGTCTGACGAATGCGTGTTTTCAAGATAGCCATAGTCAACCTCATAAACTGTATCGTCAAACTCTGGGTGACATGAATTTTTTGGTCTGTCAATAATTATTTTTGATTCGTCAACAAATTTCTGCAGATGTTCCCAAAATTTTATATTGGTTTCCAATTGTTTACTCCCTTTAGGCAATAATTTGGGATTGAGATTGCAAACTGCCTTTCCCGCATGCCTTTTTCGCTGCACATAGATCAACCATCTTAGTTAAGAACTTGGACTCCAACACCAAGCAAGCCAGGGCCTGTGTGAACACTGAGTGCTGGACTAATCACCGAACTAAAAAGCTGCCCACAGTTGGGGAACAATTTTTTGAGTTTTTGCTTGATTTCAGTGGCTTTTTCCACAAGTCCATTGTGTGCAACCGCAAGATTGAAATTTTTGCTGCTGCCGATGTGTTTTTTTATGAGTGCAAAAATTTCTTCGGTTGCGTGGAGTGCCCCTATCTTTTTCGCAACCGTATAGTAAACGCCATCTTCGTTGCAGGATATGATTGGTTTTATGTTCAAAATACTTCCCAGCAAACCGTCTACCAGTCCTAATCTGCCACCTTTTTTCAGATATTCCAACGTCGTTAAGAAAAAGAATACCTTGGTCGAAAGGCAGACCTTCAAAGTATTAGAAACAACATCATCAAAATCCAAACTCTGAGCGACCAACTTTGCCGCATGAATTACACTTAGACCACTTCCTATGCCAATATTTTTGGTGTCTAGAAATTCAAATGTCAATCCCTCAAAATCACTGGCAATAATTCTTAAGAAATTAAACGTTCCGCTGAGTCCCGTGGATATGGTGATTACAAAAACCTTCTCGTACCCTTGTGCTTTAATCTCATTCAAAACATTCAAGACATCCTCGCCAGCGGGTAAGGATGTTTTTACCTGCCCGGGCCCGGATGCCAACATCTCGTGAATTTGTTCTTGTGTGAGGTCAACATCAAGGTATTCTTCGTCATTGTAAGATACTCTGAGTGGGACAACAAAGACATCGTATTTATCTAGGTATTCAGCGGGGACATCACTTCCGGAATCAGCCAGAATAGCAATTTTGTATTTGTTCATAATTTTCCTCCTAACTAAACTTGCCAAAGGCATAGCCAGTTGGCCATTGGTAAGTATAGCACAAGATATAAAATTTGGAAAATCTTGCGGACGTGTCGCCAAACATTAAAAGCATCAAAATATGTTATAATTTTCCACTTTTAGGGCTTGAGATGGTGGAACAACCGTTGCCAGCATGAAATTTATATGTTGTTTTTCACTAATTTCAACATTGAAAATAGTGCATGCATGATTATTTTTTGTTATTGACAAATAATGATTACCTATGGTATATTGATATTGTGCGCGTTAGGTCTTGAAATAAAAGTTTAAAAGAGGGGATGTTTATTAATGAATAAGTTTTTCAAGAGGGCTGTGTCTCTCACACTTTGTGGCGTTGTTGCTGTGGGATCGTGCCCAATTGCAAGTGGTTTTTGCAATGCCAGAGTGGGTAAAGGTGGTGATTGATGACCCAACAAATCGAGCACGTTGGCTACTTACCGACGGAGAGCTGGAACAAAGCAAAGAAAACATGGTTAGAGCGCCTGTCAGGGTGGAAGGCGAGTGCGCAAGCGGTGCCGCTGCACCACCTAGGCTACTTTCTGCCACAGCCGTTGGCTGGTTGTGGGCAGATAAGAAGAAGGCAGAAAACGCCATCAAACAGCAAAAACGAAGTCCGCATGTCGTGTGGTACAGCGATAAGGATGTGTTGGGGTTGGCCAGCGAACGGCCGGGCAACCTTCTCTTTGTTCTTGCTACCTGGATCGTGAAAATGGTGCTCCGAAACCAGAAAGTTGATACCGCTCCTGATGAAGTGACTACGTGTCTGCACGGCGCGGCAGTCGCTGCTCTAATGAACGGCAAGACGTTTGGAACGAATTTTCCAGCCGATTGCAGGTGCGTTCCGGATGGAGCTGACGGGTTCGCGAGCGTCGCAGCTGCTGTTGCGGCGGCAGCTGCTGTCCGCGGCGAAGCTGGCACTCGGGAAGCGAGAGAAGCACCACAGCGTGTGCCGGCGCCAGCAGAGACAAGCCAGACGCCCTGTTGTGCTGCGCCTCTGTCGGCTGCTTTTTGGCCGGCAGGGCGCGTAAGCATCCTAATTGATGAACAGGACAACAGGGCACGGTGGCGCGTAAGTGATGCTGCGGGCGAGCAAATCAAAAAAACCGTGTCGCTGGCACTTTTTGCTGCGAATCCTGCCTCACCGGGCGAGCCACAAAGCCCTGACGGCCGCGCAGGGACGCGGCGTGTTGAATCTGCGGTTTCTTGGTTATGGGCTGATAAGGCGAAGGCGGCGAGCCTTCAACGGAGCGAAGCGGTAGGAGTGATTGCCGACGCCGCGATTAGTGCGTGTCGGCTGGTGGGTGGGGACGAAGATGTGGAGACCGTTCGCCATGCACTTGCTGTGCTGCTTACCCGCGTGGAACTGGCGGCGCGAGGATTCTCTGAAGGCGATGGCCGCTCTGCCATAGAGTCGACGGTGGTCGAAGCGGCAAAGGTTGCTGTAAGGAACAATGCGACGTTTGGAACGGATTTTCCAGCTGTTGGTCCTGGCGTTGCTGCAGGATCGGCAGGGAATCAGGCGCAAAGTAACCCAACGGGCAGTTCGAGCGAGGCCTCTCCAAACTGCATAGCGAATTCCACACCAAATGAAAGCGACTTGAATGCCGATTCTGAAGATTTTGTAAAAGACAAAACTTACAGCATAATTAATATGGCCGATCTTCGCATGTTGTGGGCCAAGATGCAAGCAGATCCGACTTTGTCTATCACAGATGGGGTGATATTTAGACTGGAACCTACAATGCTGAAAGAGTTACCACAGCTAAAAGAATTTTTGAAACGCGAAAAATTTTTACAGTGTTTTGGTGGGACGTTGCTTGTTGGAGATCAATCGACACAAAGGTGCTTTCCGGTCCGGGCACAGACCATCGTGGCCGGTGTCCGCTGTCACGGTTCGCTAGACTGGCTGGGACCATACGGTTTGCTAGACTGGTGGCAAACAGGGCGACCTTGGACATTGATGCTGCCTCAAGCGCCAAACGCCGAAGGGGCCCTGCGTGTGCCCTCTGTAGAGTGCAAAATTGAGCAGGTGAAGAGAGACATGAATCAAATAGCAACAAGTGGATGTTTGGACATGGCAAAAACCTTCCTAGGAGCTGAAGGTCAGCCGGCTGATGTTGATTTTGTAAATTGTACCGATGATCTTGGCGTTGCCGTTTTTCAGAGCGCGGATGAACACCACGAGCTTTACGCCGAGAGGTACAGAAAAAATGCTTGGCAGGAACAAGATAAAGCCGACCGGGCAAATTCACAAAACAACGGTGAGAAAGATCAAGCAACAAGCCGCGGGCTGAGCAACTCTCCGGTAGGCTCACAACCATTGCTGGGGACCGCCGCAATGAATTTCACCGAGGCCGCGCGGCTGCAATCAGCTGCTACCGGTTGGAAAAGCCACCAACACGTGTACGATCCGTCGCCGTGCCCGCCGCAAATAGGTTCCGCGGTTAAACGTGTTACGGAAGCAGATCATTTTGTAAAAGACAAAACTTACAGCATAATTAATATGGCCGATCTTCGCATGTTGTGGGCCAAGATGCAAGCAGATCCGACTTTGTTCTATCACAGATGGGGTGATATTTAGACTGGAACCTACAATGCTGAAAGAGTTACCACAGCTAAAAGAATTTTTGAAACGCGAAGAATTTTTACTGTGTTTTGATGGGACGTTGCTTGTTGGAGATCAATCGACACAAAGTTGTTTTTCGGTTGGTGCAATCACAGTCGTGGTCCGGCGGGCTTCCGTGACCACAAACAGATGGACCGACAAATCTGTGACGCGGCCCTGGGTATTGGTCCTGCCCAAGCGAGAAATACTCAGAAGGGACCGGCCAGACTGGTCCGACGCCGTACACCCATTAGAGGGCACCCACCAGCAAGCGATCGAAGCGCTGCAGCAACAACTAAAAGCCGATCGATCGTTGGAGGGCGCAAAAACTCAGCTGGCTGTTGTGGGACAGCGTCCAGCCCCTGCTTTTGTGGATAACGACAATGCTCTTGCCGTCGCCGTTTTGCAGAGCGTGCGGGAACACCTCAAGCTTTACGCCAAAAAGTATGCGGAAATCGCTTTGTTGCCTACCACGGGACCGATGCAACGCAATGCAGAAACGCAAGCAGAGAGCAACTTATCGGCGAGCCGGCTGCCCTACTTGAACTTGCGTTCGACTGCTTGTTGCTACGGCAGCTTAAGGGTGCCATTCGCCCCACCAGCAAACACAACTGTTAGCGAAAATTGGGCGATGACTGCTGAGGATGTTCGCAAAGCTAAAGAGAACAAAGCTACCAGAAGCGAAAGCGACTTGAGTGGTGATTCGGAAGATTCTGATTCGGAAGACAGTGGCCGCACGTCTGCTAACACCGGCGCTGTGCCATTGGCCAGCGTCCTGAATCTCAGGGGTTTTCGCGCAGAACTAACGGTCAGAAAAAATTGGGCGATGACTGCTGAGAATGTTCGTGCGGCTAAAGAGAAAGCACTAAAAACGTTTCTAGGTTTCGAGCATGGTGTGCCGTGTAGATTAGAAGAGGATGCCCGCACTGTACTAGGCTTAGAGATAGACAGAAATAAATACTGGCCAGAAAAGGAAAAGAAAAAAAAGTTAAATGAAACCCAACTTCGTTGTCTTGAGGACTACTTAGTGTTGTGTCTGTGGGACGCCGAGAAAGCCGCTCGGGCTGGGGAAGACGACTCTCTTGTGTCTGGCTTCGGTGGACTCTCTGCCGCGCAAACTGCGTTGAAAAGTGATGCGACTTTTGGAACGCACTTCCAAGCTAGATTTTAAGAAATCGTAAACAAGCGCGCGCAAAAGCAAACACACCTGTCAGATTTTATTTCTGCAGGTGTGTTTTCACTCGTTTTTGTAGCCTGATGTCCTCCCCATAAGCTCTCAGAACTTGATATTCGCCAAACAGCCTGGAAGAGACTCTTTCTCCGTAATGTGACGTTATTTCCGCTCCTGTGAGATTGGTGTTAATTATTGTGGGTTTGGTGGCTATCAATCGTGAATTTATTATGTTATAGAGGGCAGCAAGTGCAAATTGGTTTTGCGGTTCACTGCCAAAGTCGTCGATAATTAGCAAATCGCATTTTAAGAGCGAATCTAGCGAACAATCTTTTTGCTCACCACGTCCAAACCGTTCGTCTTCCAAAGAGTATACCACCTGACCTGCCAAAGCATAAACCACACTATATCCCTGCCCCAAACAACTTTTTGCAATTGCAAGCGAAAGATGTGTTTTCCCGAGTCCGGTACCGCCTTGCATAAGAATATTTCCTGAATTCAGAGAAAATTTCTTTGCATAATTCACGCAAAAATCATAATTAAGCCTTGCCTGTTCCTTTTGTGTAACAGGCTCTTTAGTACCATTTACAAGGTCATTGCCGAAATAATTGAACTCGAAATTTTCGAAAGAGAACCTGTCAAGCGAAGTGTTCATATTAAGACTTTTTGCCGATTCCTTGACAACAAGCCTCTTCAAACAATCACACATGCTATTTTTAACATAGCCCGTATCTTTGCAAGTGGGGCACACATAGCTGATTTTCAGGTAATCTTCCGGGATTTCGTTTTCTTTAAGAAGTATTTCTTTTTCTTTTTGCAAACCTATGTTTTTAAGCCTTAATTCTTCAATGACGTTGGCATCCGCCCCATTTGCCACCTTCTTTATAGCCGCCAGTGACAAACTGGTCATTCGGCTCTCTAGAGCTTTGCGCTTCGGCACATGTTCATAT
>BNZN01000028.1 GCA_026001145.1 Clostridia bacterium
TGAAACACAAGAAATATCTAAAACGGCAAACTCAGAGCAAAACCAGGTTCCCAGAAGTCACAACAATTCTCTAGTCCATCGAGTAGAGCAGCAAATTGCGACAGAAATACGAAATTTGAATATCCTCAACATAACACCTTGGGATGCTCTTTTGTACATCAAGAAATGGCATGAAAGAATAATCGAGCTGAATTTAGAGATGTAACTTTATTTGTCACTACCACTTGATACACCTGAAAGCTGCCAATTGTTCATTGCTACCGCACATCAAGTAATTCACAACTGAATCAAATGTCTCTTCCGGCGTGCTGCCAACTGAGAATGAGACACTTGTGTCACCTTCGGCAATCTGTTTGGCAATTGGCGTTAAGTCGAGGCTTTCTATGCGGTCTGGATTGGTAAGTTTCTTGATGAACAGGAATTCACCTACAATCATATCCACAACCACTTCATAAAGTTCAACTGGAATTTCTGTGATACTACAGTCGTTCTTGAGCTTTTTCTCTGCCTTAGTGATGGTGAAATCAATCATCCACTCATCCGCTGGCATAACCACATATCCAAACATTGTTAATCTGCCAATAACGTCATCCCTCAGCATCTGTCGCTACCTCTCGCTTCTCTTTCTTCGCAGGTTTAGAAGTTCCTTCAACAGTGTATCCGTGGCTTTTGAACCAGTGGATCAGCCATTCGTCTTCAGTCGCTCCAATACCAGCTACAAACATTAAGCCCGCATGGTATCCCGTTATCTTTGTTGGTGCTATTATCTTCATTGACCCACTCCCATTAACCTGCAGTCGGTACAACTTTTAAACCTCTGAAAACTCCTGCTGCTTTCGTAGCTTTTAGTGCTACTGCTGCAACCATCTCAACCTCGCCCGTTTTCAAAGAACCTGCAGTGGTGAAATCCGGCAGCCACGATTGAACAGGTGGTACCCCAGCCATCGAAATTGCGTGGAATCCATCAAGTGCAAATCGTGCTATGTAAATGCTTGTGCAACCCGCATAACTGCCCAACGTTTCAGTCTTGACCACATCATCATTCGAGCCGCATTTAGCACCCAGATCAATCAGTGGTATCCAGTTATACGTACTAACATTCGTGCCCCACTCATCCTTCGTTTCTTGATACTTGCCCGTCACTTTCGCTATATATTCCAATACGGAAATCATGTCACCGTTGCCCATTATTGCAGTTGGCTTGCCATCTAGTTTCTTCAATGCCTTATTTAAGAGCAACAGAAACTTACCTGCATTGGCCTCAATATTCACGGTGGTGGTAAAGTCTATTATTTTAGAGGTGCCTGTGTTCCATTCGGTATCGGAACCAGTTAAAGCCACATCCAAGCCATCAAATGCATTTTCATCTGCTGTACTGTTCCCATTAATTACCGTGTTGTGGAAAAGTGATTTTGCAGCCTTGATCTTCTGGCTCATCTGCAGTGATACTTCATCTACTATCCCACCCATATTGGAGATAACCCTGTCTATCTGGAACGAGCCACCAAAGACTTTCAGGTCAACGGTATATCTCTGTTTTGTCACTTCTTGCGGCACATATTCCGTATTGACTGCTCTGAATGCCGCTGTTGGTTGCGTGATCAACCTTGTATACCCATATGTTAATGTTGCACCACCACCAGTAGGTGATACACAATCGTCAAATGTTAGGTTGTCCAAGAGAAACGAGCTTTTCCTAAACTCATCAATTACACCCATCTGCAGCGCATCTTGAACATCCAGTTTTGCCTGTTCTAATGTTACTGCCATCTATTTTCTTACCCTCCTCAGTTATTTCCTATCTGCATCCTAATAGCTTCCGAAAGGGTTTGCGGCTTTCCAGTATTAGGAGTACCATCCTTTCGTTCACTTGGTGTGAACCCTTTTAGAATGCCCTTGTTTTCACTTTCCTTGATATCAAAGAGAAACTTTGTATCATCTGCTTCAATCAGGCTTTTGATTTGCTTGTCCAGCCCCTTTATCGTATCACCTTCAAGCTCAGCATCACTTAAGAAATCACTTAATAACGCCTTTGTAGCTGTTATGTTTTTAGCCTTTGCTTTCATGAGTTCAGATGCAACAATTGAATCCAACTTAACCCCTTTGAATTTAGCTTCATACTCTTGTTCTTTGGCCTTGTTCGTGTTGATTAATTCGTCAATTTGGGCTTTGAGTGCGTTGGAATCAGCTGCGTTTGATTTCAGTTCTTCCAATTGTGAATCACGTTCTTTCAATGATTCCTTAAGTTGTTTGAGCTCGTTATTAACCTCATTGAATCGAGCTTTCGGTATGAAATTACCCTCAAAATCACCCATTATCAAGTTAATTTGCTCTTCACTAAGCCCCAGTTTGGCCAGTTTCTCTTTGTTCATGCTTAAAAATCTCCTTCATAATTCGGTTTTTAACGTGGTCACCTACCACGGGGCCACCTAACGTGGCGCGAATGCTCACTCACGAATGCTTCGCATTGATTCGCTCGAAATCATGAATCAAAACACGCTCACCCACTAGATTTGAGATTGCTTCGGAATTTTGCTAACGAGCGAAGCGAGATAGGTTTTGCCATTTTTAAAATGGCCCGTCTGCAATACCAAAAAGACGAAATCGTATTGGTTCGCTCGAAATCATGAATCCCAAAAGACGAAATTTGACAATTCAATGATTTTGAAATAGAATATTAATGTGTAGGGTGGTGTATCATCGAGTGTACAAAATAGTCTTTTTTCATGACAAGAACGGTACGTCTTCGATTCACGAGTATATACAAGACCTTTCCAAGAAAAAGGGAAAAGATAGCCGCATAAAGTTCAACAAAGTTGTTAGCTACATCGATGAATTGAAACTCTATGGATTCCACGCTGGAGAACCATATATTAAGCACATCGAGGGAGAAATATGGGAGCTTAGACCGCTTAGAGATCGGATTTTCTTCTTCTGTTGGTGTGGTAACGCTTTTGTTCTTCTCCACCATTTTGTGAAGAAAACTCAGAAGACACCACAAAAAGAACTTGAACAGGCAAAGCGAAATATGATGAAATTTATAGAAAGGACTGACAAAAATGGAAAGTAAGAGCACTTCTCCACTTGAAGATGAATGGGCAGAATTTCGGAAAGAAATTTGCACACCTGAAGAAATTGCTGAAAGTGATTTGAAGGTTGCGCTTGTTGGCGAAATAATAAAAGCTAGAGAAAAAGGACTTACTCCAGAAGACCTCGAAGACCTGAGCGGCATAAAGAAACCTGTTATCAATCGTATGAAGAATATGAATACTTTTCCGCCGGTAAACACACTTCTCAAATTCCTCATACCACTTGGCAAAACTCTTGCGGTAGTACCCATTGAAAAATAGCCACGTAACCATTAGCAGCTGCACCTTATGGTGTGGCTCTTTTTATTTCAAGTTATTTCAAAAAGTTTTCAGCCCATTCTTTGTACGTCATATTCGCATTAACATATACGGTTTGCCCCTTTTTGTCCCTTGCTATCCGCAAACTGTACTCATCATCTTCGATGTATGGAACTGTAGATGTCCTGCAATTAGGGTGAAATGGTGGTGCTGTTGAGCCAGGTTTGTACCTATTTGTACCTACTCATAGGCAGTACCTCACCATCTAGGTTTTGGCATATCTCACTTGTCCTATCATCCAAAGTGGCTAGAATTTTGTATTTTTGGATTCCTAGTTCTCTGTAGCTGTCTTTTTCTGCTGCTGACGCAAAATACGCCGATTCTGTCATTACCAGTCTCCCTGCATTTGCCATTGCGCCATTCATTGTTTTGCTAAATTGCTTCAGCTCTCTGATTGCTCTATCTGGTGAATCGCCGCAGATAACACTCACATTAAACCCATGGAATGAACGACACTGGATCAAAAGCAGATTCTTTGACGTACCAATCACAGAAAATATTCTAGCTATGACAACGAATTACACCTGCAATGAGTGGCTTGATGAATCTGATCTTAACCTATTCGAGGAAATGAGAATTAGAAACCCAAGAAGATACAGAGTAGCCGGACTTGGCGAATGGGGCATGTCTGAAGGTCTTGTTTTCGAGGATTGGGAGGAAAGATATTTTGATATCCACAGTGATGGGTTTAGGAAAGAGCACTTACAACTAGAATCAATATTCGGGTTGGATTTCGGATATACAAACTATGCAACAGCACTCTTCTGTGGACTTGTTGATACCAAAGCTTGCGAGATATTTGTGTTTGATGAGATATATGAGAAAGGCTTAACAAATCGGAGGATATATGAGCGAATAACTGAGAGAGGCTATTCGAAAGAGCGCATTACAGCGGACTCTGCAGAACCCAAATCTATTGATGAACTTAGAGAATTGGGACTTAGAAACATACGAGCAGCTAGAAAAGGCAAAGACTCAATAAACAGCGGGATTCAATACATACAAGGCTACAAGATAGTAATCCATCCTAAGTGCGTTAATTTCATCACAGAGATTAGCAGCTATGTGTGGGATGTAGACAGAGCCGGGAAACAGGTGAACAGGCCAATTGATGATTTCAACCACTTGATGGATGCAATGCAGTACTCAATGGGTGATTTGATGAAGGGGCAGGCATTTAGTTTCGAGTGATGGGGGTGGAAACAGGTGTTTTTTGATTTTCTGGGGATGCAGACCAACAAGATTGGACAGGCAATCAGAAAAGGCGCACCTCTATCTGAAAAAGAGATCATCGAGCAGGAGATTACCAATTGGAAGGTGTCAATCGCTCGTAAAATACAGATTACAGGTGAAAGATATTACTGCGGTGAACAGGATATTCTAAGGCATAAACGCACAGTAATCGGGCAGAATGGACAGCTGATTGAAGTAAGTAACCTGCCAAACAACCACATCATAGATAACCAGTATGCAAAGATGGTGGGTCAGAAATCCAACTACCTTGTAGGCCAGCCACTCACATTCGATACAAACAACGATGAATACCAAGAAGCCTTGAAAGATGTGTTTGATCAAGGTTTCCAGAAGACTCTGAAGAACCTTGCAACAGATACATTAAACGGCGGCATCGGCTGGTTGTATGTCTATTACGATGCAAACGGCAAATTCAGCTTCAAGCGATTTGAGCCGTTTGAGATACTGCCCTTCTGGAAAGATTCAGAACATACCGAACTTGATTTCGTGGGTAGAGTCTATGAAGTTGAGGTATTCGAAGGCACAAAGAGCCGAATTATCGAGAAAGTGGAAATCTATGGGATTGACGGGATAGAGAGATACACACTATCAAATAGCAGTTTGACAGCTGACACTGAAAACAGCTATTCAACCTATTTGACATTTGAAAAAGACGAAGGTGAATCGATAGATTACAACTGGGGTAGAATCCCCATTATCCCGTTTAAGTACAACTCTAAAGAGATACCACTAATAACTAAAGTGAAAAGTTTGCAAGATGCCATAAACCGCACCTTATCTGATTTCCAGAATAATATGCAGGAGGATGCAAGGAACACAATACTGGTACTGAAAAACTATGACGGCACGGATTTAGGTGAGTTCAGAAGGAATTTAGCAACTTATGGTGCAGTGAAAGTCAAGACAATAGACGGTGCAAATGGTGGTTTAGAAGCACTCCATGTTGAGGTTAATTCAGAAAACTACAAGACAATTCTGGAGCTGTTCAAGAAATCACTCATTGAGAATGCAATGGGATATGATGCCAGAGATGACAGGTTAAACAGTAACCCAAACCAGATGAACTTGAAGTCGATGTATTCGGATATTGATCTTGATGCAAATGGTATGGAGACAGAGTATCAAGCGTCATTTGAGAAGCTGATATGGTTTGTGAATCTTTACTTGATGAACAGCAACAAAGGGAATTTCGAAAATGAATATCTAAAAATCATCTTCAACAGAGATATGCTGATGAATGAGACCGAGGTTATAGGGAGCCTGGTTAAATCAGTAGGCATACTCTCAAATCAGACGATAGTCAGCCAGCATCCATGGGTAACAGATGTGCAGCAGGAGCTTGAGCGGATCAAGGAGGAACAGTTGCCAAAGGGCTATGAAGAGGCTTTCACATGAAGAATGCGCAGTATTGGGATGCCAGATTTAAAGCGTTAGAAAAAGAGGTTCATAAACACAGTCGTAACCTTTATTTAAGGCTTGAAGATGAGTACAAGAGGGCGACAATCAGAATCAATAGAGATATAGAGAACTGGTACATGCATTTCGCAGAAAACAACGAGATGACGTTTCTAGATGCCAAAAGGATTCTGGATGTTAGCGAGATTTCAGAGTTTGAAATGACATTGGAAAACTACCTCAAAGTTGCGAAATCTGGCAAGTTTTCAGATGAGTGGTTGCGACAGCTGGATAACTACAACACACGAGTGAAGATAACAAGACTTGAATATATATATGTCCAGATTCAGCAGCATATCGAGGAACTGTTTGGTAACGAACTGGATTGGGTAAGTAATCTTGAAAGAAAGATTTACGAAGACACGTATTACAAAACGGCATTTGAGATTCAAAAAAGGATAAGTGTTGGTTGGCAGTTTGATAGGTTAGCAGAGAAAGAGCTTGATAAGATACTGTTGACACCCTGGACAGCAGACCACCTGAACTTCTCAGATAGAATCTGGCAGGATAAGGAAAAGCTTGTGGACACACTTAAAACCGAGCTAATCCAGATGGTAATCAGATTGAATAGATCGTTTGGAACCTGACCTCTGATAGATTCATCGAGCATGTTAAAGTCTGATTCCGATGTGATTTCATATGCTTCTTCTATCCACATCCAGCACAGAGAACCCATATTCACAGTGATTGATGTTATTTTCATCGGATCATCTAGACCTCTGAAATATATCTTCTGGCCGGTATGTTTGTATGTCATTTCAAGTGGTGATTCTCTGTAATCCCACAGATGCTGGATTCCTAGGTGATTCATTGCCCACTTGAGTTCTGTGTAACACGAGTCTTTGAGTGTGCGATATGTTTTTCTGACTACCAGTAAATTCGCTTGCGGATGCGCAATTAAGTTGACGATAAACCACAATGCCGTTGTTTTGCTCTTCTTCGATGCTCTGCTGCCTTTACAAACCCTATATCTGCCCCTAAATTCCCAGAATGTTTTGTAGCCCTTGCCGACTATGTCTGGTAGATAAACACCATCAATCCTCAAGATCACCCGCTCCAGATATGACGATGGGGAAGTGACCTTCAAGATTGACGTTTTCCGTGAATATGCCGTAACGCTTACCGAGTAGTTCTGCAGCTTTCAATTGCTCTTTCACACCCACTTTCTTGTTCACCAGTTTCTGCTTGCCCCTGCCATTTAAGATGGGTATTTCTTCTTTCTTCTCACCTCGCATTGTTGCAGTTAAGTCCTCTAAAACCTCTTTCACAGACGCTATTTTATCCGATTGAATCTGGCTCCTTTGTGCATCAAGGTAGGCAGAAATGTTAGTATTTTTTAGTAGCTTGTCCGCATTAGTTCCAGCATATTTCGCATCATACCCAGCCATAACCGCTGCCTTTGTCGCATTGCCAAATGCCAGATAGTAAATGCAGAAATCCCGTTGTTTTTCCCTCAGTTCGTTTATCCCCAGTCACCTCGTCTCTCCAGTCTCCCCACATGTGATTGCCGTGGCCTTTTCGCCGCTCTCATAATTAACTATACCACACGAAAATGCGCATTACAAGGTCTCTTTTAGTCGCTTTTAGTATACTTTACTATCTTCTTTTCAGAATATTTTTCAATTCACAAAATGCCCTATTGTGTAATTTATGGAGCCATGCAACGGAGTACCGCATCTCTGCGGCTATCTCAGGCCATGTTTTGGAGTTCAGATATCTGAGTGTGAGTAATAACCTCAAATCTGTGTTTGAAACGGCATTTATGGCAGATTCAATTTTGTTCTTGGTTTCATACAGCTGCTTGATTTCATTGTTGAGCTTTCGGTCAAGCTCAACAAGCTTGTCTTGCATTGGGTATATTTCTGTCTGACAAAGCATATTCTGAACCCGTTTCTGTTGCTCTATCTTGGATTTAACAATACTGTCAAACCTCTTGATCTGTTGCAAATATTCCCTTGAATCCACATTCTCACCTCATTTAGTGTCCGATTTCATCAATCCAACGCCGTTGATTCAGCCAGGTTGCAGGGTGCGGGATAAATCGGCCGCCATCCTGTAACTACAACTCCGAATTCTTCGCCAGTGATACTGCTGCCATGATTCGGGCGAATAGAGCAGGGCTTGGGCTGAGTTTTTCCCAAGCTCCAAGTGCCTGCTTCTTCCCGATCTTTCGTGGGTAGATTCTCCAGAACTCATCGAATCGATCATTCTGGATGATTTTCTCTTTTGCCCTATCAGCAAAAAAATCCGAAAGGACGAGTCACACCTCATGATTAAGTATAACTTGAAAAGTGAACTGCCACGGCATTCTAATTTGGGGAGAGTTCAAGTAACTGTGATATAATCAGGGAAAAGGAGCTGATTATAGCATGGACTACCTAGAGAAATTACAAGAAATGGCAAGTGAAATTGAAACACGAGAGGAG
>BNZN01000029.1 GCA_026001145.1 Clostridia bacterium
GTGATGGGTCGTTGACCGGTGGCCAGGTTTTTCGAAACAACTTCAACGATCTGAGTTCTAATTTCCGCTGCAAGCAGATTCAGTTCTTTCTCACTCAAAAACTTCACATCTTGCGGTGAATTTATCTTGTTCAACATCTCGTATCTCAAGCGATCACATTTCCTTCATTTGTTCCTAAATATTTCCAACTACATTTCAAAATCTCTAAATTTCTTCCAAATCAATTCTAAACATGCCTAACTTCTTCTTCCCATAGCGATATTCTTTAATCAACTTGTAATCACCAAATCTCTCATTCAGTGTGTCTGATTTTGCCGCCTCACAAATAATAACACCATTTTCTGCCATCAAACGAACAACGAAAGGCATAACTCTATTGATCATACCCTCTGCATATGGCGGATCAAGGAAAGCAATGTCAAAGAGCATGCCAGCTCTTTTCAAAAAAACTTCCGCCAACATGGTCTTGATTCTAGCAAGTTCAAAAAACCCGGTCGATTTCAGATTTTTCTCAATGATATCACATGCTTCTTTGTCAGCTTCAACAAAGGTACAACTCGCTGCACCGCGGCTCAATGCCTCGATTCCCAATTGGCCCGAACCAGCAAATAAATCTAGAACTTTTGCTCCTTCAATCTCAAACTGTATTATGTTAAAGATGGCTTCTTTGACAACTCCGGCAGTCGGTCTTGTTATCTCATTCGGAGGAGAAAGCAGCTTTCTGCCTCTTGCAGCTCCTGTAATTACATTCATCACTTAGACTCTTTCTTTTAAATCATTTTCACATAACTAAATGGCTTTGCCCATTTTAAATGCTTGGTTAAGAACATCCGGAAATTTGCGAATTTCACCTGCTTCGTGAACCCCAAGCCCACGGACAACACCGGCCAATTTTGCAACTTCAGAGCATTTTACCCAAGTGCCATTAAAATGCTTTATCCAATATTCTACCTTTTGAATTACGAGATCGGTAGATTCAGTGCTTTGGTCTGACGAAGTCGTTAACAAATACACACCACGAAATTTGTGTGTTTGTTCAACCTTTAACTTCCACGGAAATAGCGAATAGGTACGATCAAATAATGTTTGTACTTGTCCGCTTACTCCCCCAAAATACACAGGGATAGCAAACGCAATCACATCCGAATCATGTATTTTCTGGATAACCTCATTTACATCGTCTTTAAGAACACATCTTTTTGCGGTTTGGCAAATGTCACAACCGATACAAAAGTTGATTTTCTTACCACGCAAAGAAATCTTTTCAACTTCGTGGCCGCTGCTCATAGCACCTTTTGTAAACTCGTCCGACAGTATATCTGAATTGGAATTATTGCGTAGACTTGTTGAAATCACCAATATTTTCATAAATTTATTTACTCCAACCTTTTTTTGACATCTGCGTTTTTTCGTGCTAGAATATGACTATTAAAAAAGGGGTAGGTTCGCTTTTTGACGGCGGCCTAGTCACAGAAGTTTGCGCAAGGCCGCGTTCCCAGAGAGAATCCCTGGGTCAGCGGCCTATTTTTTTATGATCATATATAACTTAATTAAAATTATAATTAACTTTAAAATAAGAATTAATATTCTCATGCGATCAACCTCCCTTCGAAAAGAGAGTCAACCAGGCCACTTTAAACGTAACCCACCCCGCGGAGTATTATAGCACAAATGCAAGCTATTTTGTTGATTTTCTTTGAACTTTTTGCAAAACAAAATTTCAAAACAAAGAATTAATTGATTAAGCCTTCGGCTTGACAGGTGGCTTGACGGCGTTTTTAAGCATTTCGTTAAGCACCTCACGCGCCTTAGCTAGCTGCAGATCTTCCCGTGAACTTAACTGTTCCATCTCTTTTTCTTGTTCAATTGAAAGCTGAACCACAAAATCTGGAGCAATCCCTGTTTCGTCGAAGCTGCTACCATCCGGCAAGCCAAACTTGGCGATCGTCAATTCCACGGCGGAACCGTCCCGCAGCTCAAAAATCTCCTGCATTTTCCCTTTCCCCGCTGTTTTTTCACCAACAAGCTGCGCGTTTTTATAATGCCTCAAGACCTGCGCAAACAGTTCTGCAACCCTAGCCGTCTTGCCATTAACAAGCACAACAATCGGCTTTTTTATTTCATCTTCCCCGTTGCTATAAAACAGATTTTCGGTCTCACCATCACTTTTTATTGCCGAAACGATCAAACCTTGCGGCAGCATTTTACGAAGAATCTCTGCGGCACAATCAAGAGATCCCGTTGCCGTGTCTCTTAAATCAATAATAATTGCTTTGCTCTTTGAACCAACTTCGCGAACACGGTTCGGAAATTCCTTTTGTGCTTGCTCATTGAACGAAACAATCTTGATATATCCGATATCATCGAAACTTTTGATGAGCAGGGGAAAGATAGTAATATATCTAACCTCAAGTTCTTTTTTAAGGTCATCAATGCCTCTGCGAAGAACAAGATTTATCTTTGTCCCTTCATCAGAATTCAAAATCTTAAGACATTCTTCAACATTCTCGGATGTCACATCAGTACCATTAATTTTGACAATCAAATCTTTCGGCTCAAAGATACAATCCCCCACCGAAGCTTCATTATAAACTTCAGCCACCTTTAAATAACCACTGTAAACAACCAGACGCACGCCCCAAAGCGTATTTTGAGCCTGCAAATCTTTCTTCAGTTGTTTATATTCCTCCGCGGACAAATACCTCGAATCATCATCGCCAATTCCCGCCAAATATCCACGTCTTATCGCATCGACCAAGCAATTCCCATCAATCGTGCCACCAAATTTATTTTTAACAATCCCATCCAGTTCAGATAGCTTCGAGGTAATCTTCTCATACCCGTATACATTTTTCATTTTTTTGTTAAACCGAGAAAGATCCCACATCATTGTTACCGAAATGGTTCCAACAATAGTCAAAAAAATAACCGTCAAAAAAAGACCAAACGGCACCCTAATTTCCGTGTGTTTCTTCATAAATTACACTCTTCAAACCTCACAAAACTTTAAAATCAACCTATATTTTCCCGCACATAAACATCATCTCCGAAACTTCGATTGTTTCTGTTGCCTTTCTTCCGAAACGTAAAGCGTGAAAGAAAAACAGCCACCAGCAAAATGACACCAACCAAACCCCAGTCTAAAAAGACATTCCCAGCATCTGCAACTCTATCATCCAACTTAAAATCTGGCTCCCCCAATGCTTTGACCAACGAATCATAGACCATCTTAGGTCATGTATTCAAATCTTTCTTCAACATTTCGCCGCTCTTTATTTTCATTCTGTTCAACTCGTCATTGTCGATATTGCCGGTGTTAAGCCCAACACCAACTGAAAATCAAACCCCACGCTCTTTTTCAGAAATAAAAATATTCAAAAAATTACTGTGTTTGCTGCTGCCACAGTCAACTGTCCATTTTTCAAGCGACCCAAAACGATCCAGACCACGTGAATCTTTCTCGTCCCAAGATTTAATTGTTGCAACCATAATTCCTGTACCAAACTTCTTTCGAAAACGCTTACTGGTGTTGTTTATGCGCTCTTTTGTTTCACTTGAAAAAATGCCGGCGGAATCGTAAACATAATCGTCATAAGGAACAAAAAACGAAAATGCACACATAAACAACACAAAAATCGCACCAACTTTTGCAAACCTTTTCACAAACTGAATTACAACGAGTTTTTTCATGTAATTTCACACTCTATTAACTTTAAAATTTGCCGGACGCACCACCGCCACCAAAATCCCCACCGCCACCATGATCTGAATCGTCGTCATCGTTCTTGCTGCTGCTGATGATGCTGCCTGCAAAATCGGCTAACACAATAACTATAAAATATAGCCACACTCCAGCCTTATTTTCGGGATTTTGACTGTACATTTTATGCTCTTTTTTCGCATCTGAAAATTTGATAAAAAAATAAGCAACCACCGCCAATGATAAAAACGCGACCACACACCAATCCCAAAATGGGCCTTTATCACCTGTTTCATTGTCCAAAGCGAACTCTGAGCCACCTATTTCTTTCATCAACAAATCATAAACCATTTTGGCTCCCGCGTCTAAATCTTTTCCTAACGTTTCGCTACTTTTTCTAATTATTCTACCACACTTGGCATCATTAAGACTGCCTTCAAAACCGAAGCCAACGTCAATCCGAATCTCGCGGTCTTTTTCAGAAACAAGAACTAATATGCCCTTGTTGGTTTTGCTGTCACCAATTCCCCATTTCTTAGCCATTGCAATTGAATATTCTTCAAGCGATTCCTGCCTCAACGACTCAACTGTTGTAACCACAACCTGGGCATCAAACTCTTTTTTAAAACGCTTGCTGGTACTTCTTATGTGCTCTTTTGTGTCACTTGAAAGAATTTCTGCGAAATCGTTGACATAAAAGTCAGAAGTAGGTTGGGGAAGATCAATAGCAACAGCATAATTGCAAGCAAAGAACACCAGCAAAGTGAAAGTTGCGCCAACCCTTGCTAATTTATTCCCAACTTTGATCACAACAGCATCCTCTCACTCAATCTTCGTGGACACAAAATAAATCAATCGAAATTCACAACGGGAACAGTTTTTGCATTTTCATCAGCATTAAACAGGGCAATTTCTTTGAACCCAAACATCTTCGCCAGCAAGTTTTTAGGGAACAAATTAACCATAGTGTTAAACCGTGTTGCCTGTTCATTAAACTCACGCCGCGAAACTGCAATTCTGTTTTCTGTTCCCGCAATTTCATCCTGCAAAGAAAGAAAACTTTCGTTCGCCTTAAGTTCAGGGTAATTTTCTGCAACCGCAAAAAGTCTACCCAAGCTCCGCGTCAGTTCGCCATCCGCAGCGCTCATTTCCTCTGGAGTTTTTGCACCCATCATTCGCTCTCTTGCCGCCGTCACCGCAGAAAAAACAGATTCCTCGTGCTTTGCATAACCTTTGACGGTATTTACCAAACTGGGAATCAAGTCGGATCTCCTTTGCAACTGCACACCGATGTCAGCAAGCGATTTGTCCACATTGGTCTTTGCAGAAACAAATCCATTGCGAGTCGACACAGTGTATCCAACAACCACAAAAATGCCTACGAAAAAAATGGCAAACCACGTTATCAAAGCCCTATTCTTATGTTTAGCTTCTTGCATAAAATTCTCCTTACTCCGCACACTTTATACCAGGATTGTACCACACTTTCGTGACATTGTCAAAATGATACACTACCGGTCCTAATCCGTTACGACAATTGAAGTAGAACCCCTGGATTTTTGGGGGTTGACATATTAAAAAAAGTGGTGTAACATATATTTGGCAGTTGGGGCACTCGATTGCCAATTTATCTATTTTTGTTAAGGAGGTATGTAGTATGAGGATTAAACCCCTTGCAGACAGGGTTGTTGTTAAAGTGGTAGAAGCAGAAGAAACAACCGGGAGTGGAATTATCTTGGTTGGGTCCGCTAAAGAAAAACCGCAGGTGGCGGAAATTATTGCAGTTGGTCCCGGTGGAATGGTTGAGGGCAAAGAGGTCACCATGTATGTTAGTGTTGGCGACAAAGTGTTGTTCGGGAAATATGCCGGCACCGAAGTCAAGTTGGATGGAGAAGAATACACTATCTTGAAGCAAAATGACGTTTTGGCAGTTGTTGAAGCTTAACTAACTTTATTTTATTAAAATTGATTTGGGAGGGAATTAGATGGCTAAGCAAATGTTGCACGGAGAAGAAGCAAGGCAAGCCCTTAAACGAGGCCTTGACAAGTTGGCCGATACGGTGAAAGAAACCCTTGGACCAAAGGGAAGAAATGTTGTTTTAGATAAAAAATACGGATCTCCGTTAATAACAAACGACGGGGTTACAATTGCAAAAGAGATTGAACTTGAGGATCCGTTCGAAAATATGGGGGCACAGCTAGTCAAAGAGGTTGCAACAAAAACAAATGACGTTGCGGGGGACGGAACCACAACTGCCACGTTGCTTGCTCAGATATTGGTCAAAGAAGGAATGCAGATTGTCACAAGTGGCGCGAATCCCGTTGTGATCAAAAGAGGAATCAAAAAAGCCGTGGAATGTGCAGTAAAATCGATAAATCAAAATTCGAAACAAGTTTCGGGTTCTGCGGATATAGAAAGGGTTGCAACAATTTCAGCTGGGGATCCGCTTGTTGGGAAACTGATTTCTGAAGCAATGGACAAGGTTACCGCAGATGGAGTTATTACTGTTGAGGAATCCAAAACAGCTGAGACATATAGCGAAGTTGTTAAAGGAATGCAGTTCGACCGCGGGTACGTTACTCCGTACATGGTAACTGACACAGAAAAGATGGAAACGATTATTGACGACGCTTACATACTCATTACCGATCGTAAAATTAGCTCTATTCAAGACCTTTTGCCACTACTCGAACAAGTAGTTAACTCGGGGAAGAAGCTTGTGATTATCGCCGAAGATGTTGAGGGAGAAGCTTTGGCAACATTGATTGTTAACAAGTTGAGAGGGACCTTTGTTTGTGTCGCTGTTAAAGCGCCTGGTTTTGGAGATCGCCGCAAGGAAATGTTGAAGGATATTGCGATTTTGACTGGCGGAGAAGTCATTTCAGAAGAGCTTGGACTTGACATTAAAGAAACAAAACTTGAACAACTTGGGCGCGCAAGACAAGTGAAAGTCCAAAAAGAAAACACGATTATCATCGATGGTTTGGGGGACAAGACAGAAGTCCAGTCTAGGATTTCTCAAATCCGGTCACAGATTGAAAATTCGACATCCGACTTCGACAAAGAGAAGTTGCAGGAACGCCTGGCAAAGCTTTCTGGTGGTGTTGCTGTGATTAAGGTTGGGGCAGCAACAGAAGTTGAGATGAAAGAAAAGAAGCTCCGGATGGAAGATGCTCTAGCCGCCACGAAAGCAGCCGTTGAAGAGGGAATTGTCGCTGGCGGTGGTGTTGCCCTTATTAATGCGTCCGAGCCAGTCAGTGCCCTTATTCAGACGCTAGACGGTGACGAAAAAGTTGGGGCCAGAATAGTGCTAAAAGCTCTTGAAGAGCCTGCGCGCCAGATTGCTATCAATGCCGGATTCGAAGCGTCGATCATCGTAGAGAAAATAAAAGAAGCAAAGAAGATCGGTTATGGATTTGACGCGTATAACGAAAAGTATGTTGACATGATGGAAGCCGGAATTGTTGACCCGACCAAAGTGACGAGGAGCGCCATTGAAAACGCGTCGTCTGTTGCGGCAATGATCTTAACAACAGAATCGCTCGTTACGGATGTGAAGGAAGAAAATCCGGTTCCAGCAATGCCGAATCCCGGGATGGGTGGCATGTACTAAAGAAGTTGCAAACCACATGGCCCTGTCAGGATTTGTTCTTGATAGGGTTCTTTTTTTGCTCCAATGATGTTTCCCAAATTTTTTGTATTTCTTAACAAGTAATAAATAGTATTAGTAGTAGGGACCCTTGAAAGTGTGGAAAACTCAAAAAGTGCTTGCTACAAAAAGAAAATGGTGCCCGCAAAAAACAGGGGGAACTTTCTTGAAACAAAGTGAAAAACTAACTGCGTTGCAAGTGGGTCTTGAAAGGGGGGAGAAAAATGTAAAAATGGTGAAGTATTTGTGAAAAGCACCAAAAAATGCAATAAAATTTAATGGGATTTTGGCTATTCTCTGAAATTAATATTTTTGGCAAAAAATAGATTGACATTTCGAAAAGCTTGTGATACACTTGTGTTGTAGGCTTTAGCCTGTTGAGTGAACGTAGTTAGCGAAACAAGCAACCACCCGCTATGCGGGTGGGAAATAAAAGTTATACAAAGAATCACCTTTCCGTTACAATAGAGATGTTCATGCCTCTGTTGTAAGAAAGGAAAGGTGATTGTATGGCTAAAGCCAATAGTTTAGCTCACACAAAATGGATGTGTAAATACCATATTGTGTTTACACCTAAGTATAGACGAAAGGCTATATTTAAGCAATACAAGCAAAGCATCAAAGAGATTCTGATCTAATTGT
>BNZN01000030.1 GCA_026001145.1 Clostridia bacterium
CAGATGACGAACTAAAATCGTTATTAGGTGAATATGATCGCAATTTCAAAGAACAGTTGGCACTTGGGTATTTGTTTAGCAAACCACTGTTGGCAAGTGAAAACAATGATGCAATTGATGAGCTTTTGAAGTTTGCTTATGAGTTTGCAGACGGCGTTAAAGTGGATGATATGGATGAGCTCACAGGCAAATACCAAAAGGCTCGCGAACAAATCTATCAACCATTCGTGGATGAACATGGGTATATTCTCGAAAACTTCTTGGTAAACGAATTTTTCAAAGATGGGCTGCCTTTCCTTTATTTCAAGGATATGAAGGACGCTATGCTTTATTTTGTGATTTATTTTAGTATGCTGGAGTTTATGATCTGCATGATAGCGCTTCGAGATGGAAAAATTGATGCCTCGAACGTCCATCAGTTGATTGTCCGTCTGGCAAAAAGATTTGAACCAGTTTCTCAACATTTTGAGAATAGATATGACGGGATAGTTACCAAAGATAAGTTTAAAATAGTTCTTGGCATTTTGGAAAATTTCCGTTTGAAGCACCTACAGGTGATTTTGGGATCGTTGGGAAGAAATACAAAACAGTCCGAGGAAAAAGAGAAGAAAAAAGAAGAGGGAAAAGATGATCTTTAGAAGTTTTGTTGAGGTTTTAAAAAACAAGAAAATCGCGTTTATCGGAGTTGGGATAAGTCATACGGATGCTATCAGGATGTTTGCGAGAAATGGTGCAAACCTCTTGGTTTTGGATAAAAAAGCGATGTCTGGAGCAATAAGGGAAGAATTCGAAAACTTGAGCATTGAGGGTCGAACAGGAGAGAAATACCTCGGAAAGTTGGATGCTGACATCTATTTTAGAACGCCGGGTATTCCATTTGATTCCGAAATGATACGCCGATTGAGAAAAAACGACAAGATTGTGACTAGCGAACTTGAGGTGTTTTTTGAGCTTTGTGCTGGAAGGATTATTGGGGTAACCGGAAGTGATGGAAAGACAACAACTACGACATTAATTTATGAAATTTTGAAGCAGGCTGGGAAAAAAGTTCACATTGGAGGCAACATTGGACTGCCGCTTCTTGCAAGAGTAGATGAGATTGAGTGCGACGATTTTGTGGTTGTGGAGCTTTCTAGTTTTCAACTTGAATCGATGAGAGTGAGCCCGGATATAGCGGTGATAACCAACATTTCCGAGAATCATTTGAATGTGCACAAAACAATGGAAAATTATGTTGCTGCAAAAAAGAACATTATTTTGCACCAGAATGGGTTTTCTAGAACGGTTCTCAATGCGGGCGACAATTACACTTCTGAGTTTGCGGAGCTTGTCCGTGGGCAGTTGGTTTTGTTTGGCGGCAGCAGAAACTCTAATGTTTTTGCTGAAGGTGGCAAGATTTGGTCAGGCAGCGAAGAAGTTTTGGAAATTGGTGACATCAAGTTGCGGGGGCAGCATAATGTTCAAAACTTTATGGCGGCGATTGCGGCGACGAGTGAATGGGCAACAGCAGCGGATATCAAAAAGGTGGCTACTGGCTTTGGTGGGGTAGAGCACAGAATTGAGTTTTGTGGTAAAATGAATAAGGCCGCTTGCTTTAATGATTCGATTGCAACGACGCCTTTAAGAACAATGGCTGGGCTTGCCTCGTTTGAAGAGCCAATTGTTTTGATCGCTGGAGGTTCTGATAAAGGGCTTTGTTTTGATGAGCTAGGAGATGCAATCGCAAAACGAGTTAAGTGTTTGATTGTGACGGGGGAGACAGGACCCAAAATTAAAGAAGCGGCAGAAAAATCGCAATTTTTTAAAGCGCTTGATGTTTTTGAAGCAGCTGAACTTGGAACTGCCGTGGAGATTGCAAAGGAGCATTTGCAAGAAGGGGACGTTTTGCTCTTTTCACCGGCATCTGCGAGTTTCGATAAGTATAAAAACTTTGAAGAGCGCGGAGAGCATTTCAAAAAGATAATAGCTCAATTTGACGATAAAGATTCGTAGCTTTTGTGAAATGAAAAGAAATGGTGGGACTAACGTGGGACGAAAATCAACAAAAAACATAGGATGGGCCTTGATTCTTGATCTTGTTTTTTTTCTGCTTGAAATTGTTGGTGGAAAGCTTACCCACAGTATGTCGGTTATTATGGGGGCACTTCATGATTCCGGGGATATTGTTGCAATCGGAATTGCTTGGGCGGCTGAAAAAATAACCGAAAGAAGACCCAACGAAAAATACACTTACGGCTACATGCGGTTTTCGTTCTTTGGTGCTCTTGTTAACTCATTAATTTTGCTAACAACATCCTTGCTGATGTTACATAGCGTCATCTCGGACTTAAGGTCACCAGCAGAAGTCGACCACGACAAAATGGTTTGGCTAGCGGTTTTAGGCATTTTGTTCAAGGGGTTTGCAGCCCTTAAGACGGCAAAAGGGAAGGGGATTAGTGAAAAGGTTGTTAACTTGCATTTGATGCAAGACGTGCTGAACTGGGTGGCGGTTTTGTTTGTTGGGTTGCTAATTAAATTCTTTAACGTGAATATTTTGGATCCGCTTTTATCGTTGGGGATCGTTGTTTTCGTTTTGATTAATGTCGCCAAAAACCTAAAAGTAATTTTCGAGGTGTTGCTTGAAAGAGCACCCAAAAACGTTAATGTTGCGGAACTTAAAAATCAACTCATGGAGCACAGAAACATTACGAATATCCACCACATACACATGTGGCTCGCAGATGGCATTAATACTTATTCGACGTTGCATGTTGTTGTTAGAGATAATCTGGGTGAGACTGAACTTTCGAACATTAAGAAATATGTTAGAGAAATCATGGAAAGACACAATGTTGGGCACGTTACAGTTGAGATTGAATTTGAAAATGAACGTTGCAAAGAGGATGATTGTGAATTTGAAATGAGAGGTTTCGCGGTCGGGAAAAATTACGATCACCACCACAATTTTCATGATCACGGTCATTAAGTAGGCGCAAATGGTTTTGTTATAGAATTGCATGTTCAGTTGCTTATAACAAATCTATTTGCTATTTTTTGCGGTTATGGTTCTGATTATGTTCTAAAAATCTAATTGGTTGCAAGTCAAGTGGTGTTGGAAAGAGTTGACAAAAATATGGTAATTGTGGTAAAGTTATGGAGATGAATGGAATTGCGGAAAACTGCGGGGGTGGCCTGCTGAAATATTTAACACTATATTGACTTTTAGATTTAGGAAGGTACGAAGAATATGGGTAGGCATGGGAGTAGGCGAAGGGTTGTGTCGATTTTTTTGGCAGGTGCGGTGGTTTGTTCTACGATCAATCCGTTTGTTGTGGTTGCAGGTGACCTTAATTTTTGGGTGATAGGGCCAGACAATAGACCCAAACCTCTGAGCACGTCAGGGCTTAGCTTTCCGCAGGATGATAACGAAGGAACTGGCCCGATTCTGATGTCGAAGACTCGGGATGAGCCAATTCCAGATGAGATTGCGCAGCACCTTGCGCTTGCTGACGGAATAACGACTGCCGTTGGTAATATTGATGATACCCCAGCTGTGGATACAGATCCGCACGCTGTAAAGACTGCGGAGGCGTTTCAGAATGCGTTGGAGTGGTTGATGAAACTGAATAGGTTAATTGGTGAGGAACTTGGGCGCACAGGGAGAGAGCTTAACTACTCGACAGATGAGGCGATAAGGCAGAAAGTTCAAGCGATGATTGCAAAGATGTATGGAATTTACAGCCGGCGGGGAGACGGAAATGTCGGTGGTCTGGCTACGGGAACAGACCTCACAAACCCGGCCAATGTCAACAAGGAGAGCTTGGACGCAACATTGAGCAAATATGGTAATGGACAACCAGCTGCTGGTGAGCATCCGTCGCTTCTTAAGAGAGACGCTGACAATGAGGCAAATGAAATGGAGGATAAAGCCAGAAGGGCGTGCGCTGTCGATGATGCTTGGGGTCGAGACTCCGCTATTGGCGCACCAAAGCTAGACGGTGGGTCTGGTGGCGGTCGCAACTTTGTGACTTGCATAGCACCGAGCGATGAGATAGATTCTTCTGTCGAAGGGCACCATAGCAATCCGGACAGCCTTGCCACTGAGTTGAGGGACAAGTTGGTGTGTTTGCACGGCGATGAAATTGGAAGAGACCCGACTGTTTTCAAAAATTTTCTTAACAGAAATAACTTTGCTACGTGTGGCGGAGGCCCTGTTGCTGGTAATATGGTGAGATTTGATCCTTCTAGGGTTCGCGATGTTGCTGCTGGCGGCGTGGAAGTGTCGCATGCCGGATCGTTGAAGAAGACCGATGATGTCAAGCTTGGCGTAAAGAGCAAAAACGCCACTGATAATTTGAAGGACTTGCAAAGATATCGACGCAGATTGGAATGCGCACGTCGTGCCTGGGAGCGAATGGAGCAACGTTTTGCCGGGGACGCTACTGTCCTTGTGAAAGACCAATTGGACGTCACGGCCATCAAAAAAGCGCAATTGGATGACGCGGAAACCCGCAACACGGTCAAAGAAGCCATCGAAAAGGCCGCCAACCTCGAAGGTGATGTTCCAGAGCTGCGACGCATTGATGCGTTAAGAACTGTCGTCGATGCGGCAACGTTGCGGGCGGCGATCAACGCGTTCGCGGTGGTCGCCGATGTTGGCGAGGAACTAAATGATGTCACGATTACCGCTGTAAACGCGCTCCTTGCGAAGCCATTTCCCTATTTCGGGGAGGTCCTGGTTGCCGAAAGCGGCTGGCCGTTTGTGCGCGAAGACACGTCGATGAACGAAGCACTTCTCATGGTGCGCTTGTGCAAGGGAGAAAATTGGCAAGCGCAGCTGCCGCAGCTCCTACCGGAGCGTGCGGATTCCAATCGATCCATGCTTTCCTGCGCCTACATGGCGCACGCGCTACCGAACGATCCGGATGACGGCCAGCTCTGGCTGGGTGTTGATGACAAACAGCTCAGGATGAATGACGTCGGTGGCGGGGATGCGGACGTTCCGAAAGACACTTGTCGAGAGCTCGGAGCGTGGGCTTGCGATGCTATTGGGATTTGGGACACTGCGGCCAATCAGCCGGTCGAGTGGCCTGATGGACGAAACAACAACTACCCCGCTTGCATGACTATACTTTCCGCGCTTCACGACGCGCATGAAGAGGTTATTAAGGAAAATACACTTCTTTCGAATGTTCCTTGTGCCGGGATTCCTCCGAATTCGATTTTTGGGTCACAAGGATTGGCTGCCGATTTGTATAACAACTCTGCGGCGCCGGGCCGGGCGCTTTCTAGATCGCTCGAAGGGGTTTTGCAAGATGCGATTCCGGAGGGTAGAACTGTGCAGGAACAGCTAACAAGAGTGATTAAATGGATATTTTATTGGTCGATTGAAAGGGCTAAATTCATCATGGAAAAAGTTGACGGTGCCGAATCTAAAGCTGCGCTAGATACTGTCTGCGACTACTTGGGCGGTGGGAGCAACTATTCCGTGAGGTTTGTTGGGGCAACTGTTAACGGCAGATCCTATTCGTCACCATCGGAATGCCCGATAAAAGTGGAAATTGTGTCGTCCACTAGTGTGCCAAAGGTCGATACAAAGGTCAAATGTGCGGCCCTGCCGCAAGAGGGAACGTTGACAGAAAAGCCGTTTGCCATCAAGATTTATTGTCCGGACGTTGTGGATGGCAAGACGAATAGTGATGCTGACTTTACCATTGAATTTAAAATTTTAGACAATAATGGCGGCTATTCGGATGAGTATGTAGGGTCTGGAAAGTTCAGCGGAATTGCAACGAAGGCGCCAGAGGCAACAATTAATGAGTCTGGCCCGTCGCGCGTGATTTGCGTGAAACAATCAGGACAAATAATATCACAGGACCTAATCTATGAGATAAAAGAGTCCCGTGAAAAGAGAGTGACAATCGAAATTCCTGACGGTAAGGAACCGGAAGTAGTTAAAGTTGAACTGGATACGAGTCGACTGAAAGCTGGACTGAAACCATCAGCCGAACTTGTTGCGGAACCAAAAGTAGAAAAAATGTATAACAAAAACGGGACAGAAATTGCTGTCGTTGACGTACATGGCGTTCCTGGAGGCGGCAAGCAGGTGTTTTCGGTCTTGCGTGAATGGTTGGGCGGTGCGTGGGAATCCATAAGGAATGGGCAGAAGGGCCCTGGATATTTGGGGAACCGCGAGGACATGGAGAATAATCTAGGGAAGCAACCAGCTAGCGCTGTGAGGGCAGCAGCTGCAACAGATGGCTGTTTTAGTACGGACCCAGCAAGGATGATAGAATGGAAGTGCGTGAACGACTATATTGAATTCACGTTGGATCATAATGTGAAGGACTACAATCCTGATACCGATGTGATTATGCTTGCAACGAAGCCGATTAGTGAAGAGAACATGGTTGAGATTCCAGAGCCAGATGCAGAGAAAAAGTCAGAAAAAGAAGAGAAAGAAGCTGAAGTCACAAAAGAGGACGCGGACGTCGCTGATAACGGAGATGACGATGAGGATAATAAGGCCCCCGAGAAATTGAAAGATGCGAATATAGCAGGCGGTTCTGCCGATGATTTGCTTGCGTCGAAGGGTGCTGATGCTAGTGTTCCGGAGGCAGCAGTTGCTGTTAAAAACAACATTATCGCACGTGGAGGGTCTGCAAACAGCTCTGTTTTCAGTGTGATTGCGCTACTGTGCCTTGTTGGTGCTGTGGTGACCTTCAAAAAGAAAAAAAGTTAGCGAAAGTTAACACTAGAAACTCTTTTGGTCGAGTTGGGCAGGAAGCGCCTGCCTCTTTTTTTGTTGTGCTCGATTTGTATATTGGGGGAGAGTAATTTTTGATTAAGAGATTTAAAGGGATATGTTGTTGGGCACGTTACAGTTGAGATTGAATTTGAAAATGAACGTTGCAAAGTGGAGGATTTGATAAACTCTGAGGAAGAAGCAAACTAAGGACAGGATTTCATCTTCCTATATGCTTTTTTTTTCAGGGTTTGAGTTTTGTTTTGCTATAGTAGTGAGTCTAACTTGTACAGGAGTGAATTATTTTTGCAAATTCAGAAAAATTAAGAGAAGCGCGCCCAACCAAAAGGCCGTCGATATCAGGCTGCTTAAGTAGTTCAGCAGAATTCGCAGAATCAACGGAGCCACCATAAATAATGGTGGCTCGTGCAGCGCCTAACTCGGACACGGTTCCACGAATTAACGAAATTGCATTTAACATGTGGCAGGTGGACGCTCTTTGTTTTGCATTTATTGCCCAAACCGGCTCATAGGCAATGATAATGTTTTTTAGCTTGTCAGTCACGATCTTATCGAGGCCAGTATTAAGCTGTGTTTCGAGAACGCTTTTTAGATAACTAGCATCACTTTTATGTAGATCTTCGCCTATGCACAAAATTGGTTTGAGATTATTTTCTAAAGCGAGTAATATTTTTTTGTTAATAATCAAGTTATCTTCTGCAAAATATTTGCGCCGTTCACTGTGCCCGATAATAACATACTCACACCCAAAATCTTTTAGCATGCAGGCGCTAATCTCTCCCGTGAATGCACCAGATCTTTCGTAGCAACAATTTTGAGCGCCAAGTTTTATTTGTGACTTACTTAATAATTTCGACGCCAATTCCAGATAAACATAGGGGACGCAAATGGCTACATCACAGCGAGATGTAGGGGTTTCAGCAAGTTCTCCGAGCAACTTTTTTGTTTCTTCTT
>BNZN01000031.1 GCA_026001145.1 Clostridia bacterium
AGAAAAGGCAAAGCAATTGAAGGCTGTTGCGGAAGGTTCGTTTGGCGTGAGTTTTGCCAAAGACGCGTTTTCTTTTCAGATCCGGCAATTTATGGAGCAAATCATCTTCCTCGAGAACCAAATCAAAGAGCTTGAAGAACAAATTGCATTGCTACTCAAACAGACAGATTCCTATATTACGACCATTCCTGGGATCGGCGACACACTTGGCGCTATCATACTTAGCGAAATTGGAGACATTACGCGTTTTGATGCCCCTGGAAAACTTGTTGCTTTCGCAGGTTTTGATGTGAAAGTCAACCAATCCGGTGAATTCACCGGAACGAATGGGAAAATCTCTAAACGCGGCTCTCCATACCTCCGATGTGCTATTTGGCTCGCCGCCTTCCATGCCGCTTTTCATGATCCCATTCTTTCCAAATATTACCAATTCCTCAAAGCTCGAGGTAAGCACCATCTCACAGCTCTTGGCGCAGTTTCGCGTAAACTTTGCAACATTATTTTTGCTATCCTCCACGAGAACCGTCCCTACGAACCAACCGTTCTGTGTTATAATATTGCGTAGTTCTCGAACACCCTTGCTTTTAAATCGCAGCTGATCCAAATTCTACGCTAAAATTCCCAAACCAAAAACTAAAAACCAAGGTCGTACGTTCCGGAGGTGAGTGTTATCCACTTAATTTCAGGGGAAGCGAGTTTCTTCCATTCATACACACAAATATTAGTTGCATGTTCTTTGATTCTTTGCCTGTTAATCTTTTTTTATCTTCAAAATAATTTGCTAGTTGTCTCTTATACTAAGTATTCGAATAACAAGATTCCATCCGCATTTGATGGTTTCAAAATTCTTCAAGTTTCTGATCTTCACAACAAACAATTCGGCAAAAATCAGTCAAGACTAGTCAAAAAAATTTCTAGCATAACTCCTGATATTATAGTCATAACAGGCGATCTTGTTGATTCATATCACACAGAAATCTCAAAAGCAATGAAGTTAATCGACGAAATTATAAAGCTTGCCCCTGTCTATTACGTACCCGGGAATCACGAAGCAAGAGATAGTATTTACGAAAAGATAAAACCGTTGCTTATAGCTTCTGGAGTTCATGTTTTATTTAACAAATCTGAGGTTTTCGAAAAGGCCAATCAACACATTGGAATTTGTGGTCTTGCCGATCCTGACTTTTTGGATTCACGGAATTACAAACAACAACTTTGCGAAAATCTTAATACTCTAAAAAATCTTGCTGTGGAATCAAAGATTCGGTTTAATATTCTTTTGGCGCATGATCCTTCTTTTTTTAAGATATATGACAAACCTGGGTTTGCTCTTGTTTTTTCTGGGCACGCTCATGGTGGTCAGTTCAGAATTCCGTTTTGGCGAGGCCTTTATGCACCAGGACAAGGGCTATTCCCCAAATATACCAGTGGCTTGCACCAATTGAAGAACACTTCGATGGTGATAAGCAGAGGATTAGGTAATAGCTCTTTCCCTTTGAGGCTCTTTAATTTTCCGGAACTTGTAGTAATTTCTTTAAAATCTAATTAGGGGGTGATTTTTATGGCATATAAAATATCCACAACCTGCATAAACTGCGGCACATGCGTGGGTGTGTGCCCTGTTGACGCAATTACTCGTGGTCAAATTGTTCACGAAATTAATCAAGATCTTTGCATTGGATGTGGTGCTTGCGCAGCTAGTTGTCCCGTTGGCGCGCCAGTTGCGGAGGATTGATAAATCCGTGGTCGCGGCATGAGGTGAAATCAGTTCAAAACCTGGGAGCAAAAAACCTTTTAATTTCGAAAAAAGTGCCCAAAGGAAAAAGAGGGGAAATCTGGGTCCCCTCCCTGGTTTGCTTCTTAAAAAGCGAGTTTCAAATAAAGAAAAGTTCGAGAAATCGAATTTGTTGCGAATTCAAGCACCAAGAAGCGAGGATGGTTTCAAAAGGCGAAAGCGTCTTTGAAATCGTCCTTCAGTTTTTCGAAAAAGTTCTTGCGTTTGGCGTAATTTTTTTCTGTTTTTAAACTGCCTGCAAATTCACGCAGCATTTCTTTTTGTTTCGTGTTCAGGTTGCGGGGCACCTCGATGACGACTTTAATATATTCATCACCAAATCCACGACCATTTGTATATGGGATTCCTTTCCCTTTCAGTCTGAATGTGGTTCCAGGTTGAGTCCCTTCGGTAATGGAATATGTAACTTTACCGGTTATTGTTGGTATGGTAATTTCGTCACCGAGAACAAGCTGCGAGAACCTGAGCGGCAACTCACAGTGAACGTCATAACCATCTCTTGAGAAGATGTGATGTTTTTCAACCCTGACCAAAACCTCAAGGTCGCCGGCTGGGCCGCCTTTGTGCCCAGCATTCCCTTGATTTCTGACCACAAAAATCTGGCGATTATCAATTCCAGCAGGGCAGCTGACCTCAAGCGAAACGGATTTTCGAACAGACCCGCTTCCCGAACACTTTGGACACGGATGCTCTATTACCGTCCCGTTCCCCTTACATCTTGTGCAGGTTCTGCTTGTTGAAACAGCACCAAATGGCGTTCTTTGAGTGACTTTGATTGTACCAGTTCCTCCGCAGTCAACGCAGGTCGACGGAGAATGACCTTTTTCTGAGCCACTGCCCGAACATGCGTCGCAAAGTTCATATCTATCGAACTTTATTGTTTTCTTTGTGCCCAGAGCTGCCTCCATAAAAGTCAGTCCAATTGTGATTTCCACGTTGGCTCCTTTTGAAGGAATATTTTGATTTTTGGGGCGGCTTCCACCACCAAAACCACCGAATCCACTGAACATATTCTCGAAAATATCGCCTAAGTCCATTCCAAAATCGCCGAAGTTCCCAAATCCGCCGAACCCGGTGTTTGTGTTGCCAGAACCAGAATAAGAAGGGTCAACTCCTGCATGACCAAATTGATCATATCGTGCCTTTTTTTCTGAATTCGAGAGCACTTCATAGGCCTCATTGACCTCTTTGAATTTTTCAGCTGCTGCTTTATCGCCAGAATTCATATCTGGGTGGTATTGTTTTGCGAGTTTTCTGAAAGCTTTTTTGATTTCTGCCTCGGATGCGTTTTTATTAATTCCCAGTACGTTATAGTAATCTCTCTTAGGCAAGAGTTTTCCCTCCTAGCTATAGGCGCGTTTATGTCCCCTTGGGGTCCTTCTTGGAGCGTTACAATTGGAGTGAGGCTTTCTAAACGATTTGCGAATCCAAAAGCAGTAACCCTAGACTCTGGGAAAAAGCGTTTCAAGGATGGGTCCAGGGAAGGAAAATCGCAACTCCCTCCCGGTTTGTTTTTTTGGAGTTTTTTGTCAAAACACAAAAAAGTTCGAGAAGGCGGATTTGCTTCGAATATCGGAGTGCTTAGAAAGCACGAGGAAAAGCGAGTTTGTTTCGATTTTCGGAATGCTTGGAAAGCATCGTTACGTTTATGTCCCTTTGGGATCTTCTTCTTTAACTTCGGTATAATCGGCATCAACCACATTGTCGTCAGCAGGCGTTTCTGGATTATTGGGAGCTGCTTGTTGATAAAGTTTTTGCGACATTTCAAACAGCGCTTTTTGAAGCTCTTCTTGTTTGCTTTTAATGGTATCCGATGCGGCGGAGGCAAGGGCATCTTTGAGCGCTTGAATCTTTTGTTTTAGTGTTTCTTTTTCTTCTTCCGGAACCTTGTCGCCAACTTCAGTCAATGTTTTTTCTGACTGATAAACCATCTGATCAGCTGAATTCTTAAGGTCAATCTCTTCCTTTTTAGCCTTGTCTTCAGCCGCGAATTTTTCGGCTTCTTTAACGGCGTTTTCGATATCATCTTTTGACATGTTGGTCGAAGAAGCAATTGTTACTTTCTGTTCTTTGTTGGTGCCAAGATCTTTTGCAGAAACATTAACAATTCCATTTGCATCAATATCAAAGGTGACTTCGACCTGTGGCACTCCTCTCGGAGCCGGCGGGATCCCATCCAGCTTGAAGAGACCAAGTGTTTTGTTTCCGCTTGCCATTTCACGTTCGCCCTGTAAGATATGAATTTCAACAGACGTCTGGTTATCCGCTGCAGTTGAAAAGATCTGAGATTTTTTGGTCGGAATGGTTGTATTTCTTTCGATGATCTTTGTGAAAACGCCACCCAAAGTCTCAAGCCCCAAAGAAAGAGGTGTCACGTCGAGGAGAAGCAACCCTTTGACATCTCCACCTAAAACGCCACCCTGAATTGCCGCTCCGATTGCAACACACTCATCTGGGTTGATTCCTTTGAAGGGTTCTTTTCCCGTGTATTTTTGAACTGCTTCCTGAACTGCAGGGATTCTTGATGAACCGCCAACCATAAGGATTTTGTTAAGAGCAGAAGCTTCGATTTTTGCGTCTTTCATGGCTTGTCTGACCGGCCCCATTGTTGCTTCAACCAAATCGGCGGTCAGTTCATTGAACTTAGCTCTTGTCAGCGTTGTGTCCAGATGTTTCGGACCGCTCGCATCGGCGGTGATGAACGGCAGATTAATGTTAACCTGAACAGTACTTGAAAGTTCAATTTTGGCTTTCTCAGCAGCTTCTTTCAGCCTCTGTGTGGCAATCTTATCTTGCAATAAATCAATGCCATTTGAAGCTTTGAATTCGTTTGCCAAAAACTTAATAATACGCTCATCAAAATCGTCACCACCGAGCTTATTGTTCCCGGCAGTGGCCAAAACTTCTTGGATCCCTTCGCCCATCTCTATGATCGAAACATCAAAGGTTCCGCCACCAAGGTCATAAACCATTACCTTTTGGTCATGTTCTTTGTTTATTCCATAAGCCAAAGCGGCTGCAGTTGGTTCGTTGATGATCCTTTTCACATCAAGGCCAGCGATTTTTCCAGCATCTTTTGTTGCCTGCCTTTGTGCGTCTGTGAAATAGGCGGGGACGGTTATGACGGCTTCTGTAACCGTTTGCCCAAGATGTGCCTCTGCATCCGCTTTTAGTTTTTGAAGGATCATTGCAGAGATTTCCTGCGGGGTGTAGCTTTTATCGTTCGCTTTTACCTTGTGATCGGTTCCCATTTCTCTTTTTATCGAAATTATAGTGTTTTCCGGGTTTGTGATTGCCTGCCGTTTCGCTACCTGGCCAACCATGCGATCACCAGTTTTTGAAAATGCAACAACAGAAGGGGTTGTTCTTGAACCTTCGCTGTTCGTTATTACTACAGGTTCGCCTTCCATCACAGCAACACACGAATTTGTTGTTCCAAGGTCAATTCCTATTATTTTTCCCATAATGTCTTCCTCCCTAATCGTAATTTTTTGATTCTTAATAATTCTTAAGCTTAATTTGCAACCTTAACCATTGCATGCCGTATTACTTTTTGCCCAATCAGGTATCCTTTTTGCACAACTTCGACAACCTCACTTTCGCCAAAATTTTCGTCATCCACATGCAAAACCGCATTGTGAACGTTTGGATCAAAATGTTCGCCAATTGTCCCAATTTTGTTTACTCCCAGGTGTTCAAAAGCATTGCAACAGTTACTATATATCAATTCGAAGCCCTTTTTAAATTCAGGATCAGGGATTTTTAACTCCAAAGCCGCTTCAAGACTATCTATCACATTCAAGAACTGACTGACTACGTGAGCTGTCGCATCTGAATAGATTTGCTCTTTTTCCTTGGTTGACCGCTTTCTGAAGTTGTCATATTCTGCTGCAAGCCGGATAAATTGATCGTTTAGCTCGTTATGTTTTTCCTCCAATTCCTTCAAGCTAGCCCCCAAATCCAAGGTTTCAGTTTTGTGCTTGGGAGCCTCTTGACCCTCTTGCTTGGGTTTATTTTTTTTGTTCATATTTTCATCACACCTCTAATATTCGCGTTTCAAGTAATCAGGCAAAATTTCCGTGAAGTATTTAAGATAGGCGACACACATTGGATATTCGATTCTGACTGGGCCAATCATCGTGATTCGTCCCTCCCCAAAAGCTTTAACGGTGTAGCACGTATCCAAAATGCTAAACGGTCTTAGCTCACTGCCGCCAATGTTTTGGCCAACTCTGATCTCCAACTGGTTTGGTTCGGCCAACATGAGAGCAAGCGCCTTTTGGGGATCTTCCAAAAGATCAAGAATTCGCCAGGCATCTTTCGCCAGCCCTTCGTAAAGAAGGAGGTTTGTTCCTCCTTTTGTGTAAAGATCAATGTTGCAGCTTTCCAAACAGATTTGGTATACACACAACAAAATTGGGGAAAGTATTGCGTTAAAAGAGCTATCTTCAACTGGTGCAGTCGCAATGATAGAGTTAACGAAGGTGTCAGTAACATCCCGCAGATATCTGTTAGAAAAGGTGTTATTCAAAAAGGTATTCAGCCCTCTTAAAAAATTGTCAGAAACTGTGTGGTCAAACCGACAAATCTTATGTTTAACAACACACGAGCTCGTTGCTAAAACAACAACACAAAAATCAGATGAAGTTCTTACTACCTCCAGATGCTGGACTTTTTCGGTCTTTGAATAAGGTGCCGAAAACATAACCACACAATGGCTTATCTCTGCCAAAATTGAACAAGCCTTTATCAGGCAGGCTTGTTGATTTGGGCTGTCTTCCAACAGATAAGCAATCTTCTCTTTGGTAAGGCTATCAATTTCATAATCTTGCAAAATGTTTTCAGTATAAAACCGGTAGCCATTCAACGAGGGGATGCGGCCAGCGGAAGTGTGTGGTTGTTCAAGAAGCCCTACCTCATAAAGGAACGCCATTTCGCTTCGAATTGTTGCAGATGAAATGTGGTTTTCAAAAAGCCTTGCAATATAACCTGAACCAACAGGCCTTGAATTGTTGATATACCCTTCAACAATGGCAGCTAAGATCCTTTTTTTGCGTTCATCTAACTTCATGAGCATCACCAATCCTTAGGCTAAAGTTGATTGGCACTCAACCCAACTGACTGCTAGTTTAGATTCTACACTATATTTTCTGGAATGTCAAGTCCTAATTTTGGCACAATTCTTCGAATGACCCGGCAAAAAAAAGAAATTGCAAAAATTTTTCTCTCAACCCACATATTGGAGAGTAAATTGTAGCAACTACCCTTTGCCTGCAACTGGCACACCGTTAATTTTTGTGCAAATTTAGTGC
>BNZN01000032.1 GCA_026001145.1 Clostridia bacterium
TAATCCCCATTATTTTGACATTTTTATCAACATATTTTTTCAGATTTTTGAAATTTGTTTCCAAATTCTTCAGATTTATCTCTGCCCATGCTCTTCCCAATGTATCCGGTTCCATCTGTTCAACTCCCTTGCTACATCCACTGCTGCTTTTGTTTTACTTGATTCTTTCTCCCGAGATTACTTTTTCTTTTTTTTTGGCTTAGGGAGTGGTGTGATTGGCTCAAAGATCGCGACAACCTGTTTGCTGAACTCTGCATTATCTATGTCAAGTATATAGTGTTCCTTCGCTCCGTCATAGGGAAATCCCTTTTCAGCATTCTTCATAATCTCATCCAAACACGGCAAATTTTTCACAAATACTGTATTATCGCAGACAAGCAAAACCGGCTTTTCATTTACATAAACCATATACTCGCCGAACATCTTCTTAAAGCGGATTGAATGCACACCGGCAATCTGCTCACAAACATATTCAACAAACTCTGCCATAGTAGCCATTTTTATTTCCTTTCACACTCATATCCGATTCGGGGCAAGTTCCTTAGTCCAAGTTTTGGAACTTTTCAGTGAAAGTCGAAGAAAAAATCCCGTTATCTTATCCAACAATTGTTTCTTTTAGAAGTGAGTTTCCGCTTAAAAAAAGCCAAGAAAAGTTCGAGAAAGCGATGTATTACGAGTTTCGGAGTGCTTGGAAAGCAAGTGAAAGCAAATTTGTTGTGAGTTGTGAATATAGATGATGGTTGATTTGGTGCGGTCAGTGGGACTTGAACCCACACGGTTGCCCACACGCCCCTTAAACGTGCGCGTCTGCCGATTCCGCCATGACCGCCTATAATAAAGATTGATTGGTCTCTTCTTCAATTTTCATCAATAAGGGGCAAACAAAACAATGTTCGCATATCTAATCCGTTCAATATGCGAACATAAAACCCCTAAGACCTCTGCCACCACCATGCGCTAGCCTCACCACCACTAACGCACATCGGGGATTATATCACTTTTATTCGCATTTGTCAACTGCAAAATTTGTAATTTACACAACCGCGCGTCCAGGTTATCTTCTCTTGACAACTGGAAGATGCCCATATATAATTGGGGATAGTTATTAAACCCTGAATGTATAATCCAATGTTTATAATAAGGGAATAGCGAACAACAAGATTTTTTAGGGAGCAAAGAAATTATTATGGATCAAGTATTGCACACCATGCCAAAACAACCGGAACAATTCACAGAAGCACCCCAAATAGTAAATGCTCATCCACGTGCCATATTGGGTAGAGTTAACGCTAAGATTTTCAAGGGCCTTTAGCTCAGTTGGTTAGAGCAACCGGCTCATAACCGGTTTGTCCGGGGTTCGAGTCCCTGAAGGCCCACCATACAATTCGATATGTGAACCGCTTTTTGTGGTTTTGCATATCGGATTTTTTGTACTTCTGATGCGCTCGTTTTTGTGGCTGCATCTTTTTCGAAGATACGAATAAGTTAAAAGAAAATTGAACAAGCACAAAAAGAGGGAATATTCGTAACTACCGTTGGATTGTAGCCGTTATTGGGTTTGATACGGCGGCGTTATGTAGATCACCAGTAAATGGCAATACAGATGTTCCAAGTATATATTTTTATGGTAGCTAATATGGCTCTGAAGGAATACTTCGATAAACGGGTATCTATGACAATATTTCAATAATTGTTCGTTTCATTTTCCCTCCCTTTGTGGGGAATTGCACCACATTTCTCGCAGCACTAGCGAGTTTCGTACGGTATTTGCCCTGGCAAAGATTCTGTGGGGGTTGACGAGGTAGCTCGAGGCGTGTTATAGTTAATGAGGTAGGAATAATCTTTGGAACGGAAGTCTTGCAGTAAGATCGAGACTTTAGTTTTAGGGGTATAGCTCAGTTGGTAGAGCAGTGGTCTCCAAAACCACGTGTCGAGGGTTCAAGTCCTTCTGCCCCTGCCATCGTTGTCATTTGGCCCGTTGGTCAAGAGGTTAAGACGCTGGCCTCTCACGCCGGAATCAAGGGTTCGATTCCCTTACGGGTCACCATACCGTGCAGAAAACGAACCCCATTTTGTGGCTTCGTGTTCTGCATTTTTGCGTTTTTGCAATTTTTTGCATTATCATTTTCTCTTGCATTTTCTTTCATTTTTTTGCATTTTGCATCTTCTTTTTCATTTGCATCAGTTTTTTCAAAAATGAAACTTTCCGTTGCATTCTGCATATCAGTGTATGATACTTGCTTGTTCCCACCGTCGCGGATGTTGTAAAATACCACTATCTTGTCATTATACAGATACACTGAATTTATGAGCACATCAATTATTCTTTTTCTGAAAGCTTCATCTTCAACGTTGCCCCTGCAAAACATGCCCAACCACGCCATTATGTCATCTTCTGTGTATCTAATTCGGTTCGCTATTCTGAGCTTTGCAAGATCAATTTCAAGGTCAGTTTTTTGGGCATCAGCAAGCTCAAGTTTCTCTAAAATTTTCTGGCTTGCACTTTTCGGAAGCCCTATGTATTTGTCTGTATATATCCCAATGTCACGATCGAGCTTCTCTATTTTTCGCTCTAACTCATTTACCTTTTCATCATTAAATTCTTTGTCATACTGTGCAACAACAGCTTCTGCGATATCTCTCATGTGGTTGGGATGCAGGACATATCTCATTGTTTTCTGAACAACATATTCTTCGATGAAATCTTTCTTCTCGTGAACTTTCTTGCAACCGTTTTGGGATTTTCTGCCAGTGCAAGAATAATAATAAAATATATTCCCGTGGCGACTAGTCCCACTAATTCCAATTATAGTATGACCGCAAGTACCACAATACATTTTGCCAGAGAGCAAATATTCGATTTTTGTTTTGTTCTTCGCAGCACTATGCTTGTTTTGATTGAGTCTGATTTGCACTTTTTCGAAAGTTTCTTTGGATATAATTGCGGGATATGCATCTTCCACTACTGTGTCTCCTACCCTTCTGATTCCAATATATTTCTCATTTCGCAGAGCCACTTGAAAAGTATTCCTACCCAATGTCTCCCCTTTGCGATTTTTAAAACCTGCCAGATTTAACATATTGACGATATCCTTTTTCATAGCACCATCCGCATACATTTCAAATGCTTTGCGGATAATAGGTGCTTTTTCTTCGTCTACAACCAACTTCTGATCAACAACTTTGTAGCCAAAAGGAATGATTCCACCCGTGAATTTGCCCTTTAATGCAGATTCATACATGCCACGTTTTATCTTCTGAGATAGGTCAACGGAATAGTATTCTGCACTTGCCTCAAGAAGTGCTTCTAATAATATGCTTTCTGGGTTATCACCAATGTTTTCCATTTTTTATGTATTACAACCCGAATTATTTTTTTGCTCGTCATCACTTGTCCCTTCGCAATTTGTGCCATATGTCTGAAAGCTGACCAATATTTTTTGAAAAACTAGATTATTCATTGAAAATAAATTTTTTTGTTGAATGAGTGTTGACAACACAAATAAATTGTGATAGACTTGTGCATGTGAGCTAAATGGTTTAACTCCAAAGTTTGAAAGGAGTATTTTTGTGATTTACAGGCAAAAGTTTCAGAAAGTTTTATGCATGGCTCTCGTAATGGCGAGTGCTTTTTCGGCAGTTGTTCCGATTTCTTATGCTGTGCCCGTGGTGCGTGTGCTGACAAAAGAGAGGAGGGCTTTGATAATAGACGCCGAAGAACAAGACTACAAGAACGAAGCTCCCGGGACCGGCAGACGGCCTTATCAAAATCAAAAAGCTGTTGACCTGCTTTGGGGAAAAAAAACGGCTTCAATGTGCCAAACCCAAACTTCAGGATTGTAGAGCGTACAATAGATTGGGGGCCAAGCCAACTGCCAAGAACTGTTTTGGCTTTGGTTCCAGCTGACACGCCAAAGAACAAAGTAGCAGAAGATGCGATAATTTTTGGTACGGGATGTCATTCATTCCCGGTGTTTAATGATAACGATAATGGCTTAATTGCGGGCCCTTATGTATTCGACAGATTGTTGTTGCTCGAGAGAAATTCTGAAAAAATACGCACGATGGCAGGAATGATGAAACAAACTTACGATTGGACAACGCAGCCAATGGGCGTTCGTTGTTTGAAAAAGCGTCCTGAGTATCTAAAACGCGAAATGCGTTGTTTGTTCAAGAATTGCTCTTCCAAAAAAGGCGTCACTGCTTATTTGAAACTGTGGGGGTTGTTAAAGGAAAGTGGCTCAGCAGAAAAGTGTAATCTTGAAAAAGAGCGCGCAGCTGAAGAAGAAAAGATGGTGACGTGTCTAGCACCTGTGGTTAAACTGGCATTCTATGACTGCCCTAGTTGCACTTCGATAATGCAGTGGGAGCGCGGCGCAAGAACGATAGCAACCATGGAAGAATTGATAAAAAAGCTCTATAAAAACGCATTTCAGCGATTGGGCGGCATGCCTTACGGAAAGGCGGTTACGCGCTTACCGCTCCTCCCGGATCAGGAACCGCCGGCCGGCACTGCTTGGCCCTTGGCGGGGACGCCAGGGCGGTCAATGCTGCTGTTGGTAGAAATTGTGAAAACTATTAATTCGCACTTGTGGGAGAATCTCGAGGAGTTTCAAAGAAGGATTTGCTTTGCAGATCGGCTCGAAGAAAATTTCTTCCCTTATGCGACGACAAATGACACAAACGAGGCTGAATTTTTGACCAGCGTGACGGCATATTGTTTGTGGCTGCTTGCTGAGTGGAAGAGTGGCCTTGACCGTATTAAACAATAAAAATCAATTACAATTGGTGAAAACAACCACTAGGGAACATGTATCGCAAAGGGTACGTGTTCCCTATAATTGTGCAATGCAAGATCCCCGGCAGTTCACCACGGCATTCTAATTTGGGGCAAAACTTTTTAATGATTCAAAAAACATTGGTATGCTCTGCGGATTGAAGAGATTTCCTCTCATAATGGAAACCAAGCTGGATTTTGGACTTACTGTTGTTTTGTAC
>BNZN01000033.1 GCA_026001145.1 Clostridia bacterium
AAATATTGGATTTTAGAAAGCATATTTAGCGTGGCGAACGACCTGTTTGTGACTTTGCCTTTACCAGGTTTCTCTGAGGATGATTTTGATTCGTTAAAAAGTATCCGTGAAACGCGGTCGAAGTTAGAAGCAATGGTTAAAGAGCTTGGAATCAAGGTGGGAGAACCCATCATTCTGCAGCCTCCTCAAAGATTTAAAAATCAGGAGCTTAAAAGCTTGGAAAGTGAATTTTTCAAATTAATGCCACAAACTTTTGACGCTGAAACAAGCAAAATTGTGGCTGTAAGGGTTCCAAATTGCCACGAAGAAGTGCGGTTTGTTAGTGCGATGATTAGCAAGTTGGTGAAGGATGAAGGATATCACTTCAAAGATTTTTCGGTGCTGGTCAAAAATCTCAGTTCTTATTCACTTTTAATTAGAAGTGAATTTGCAAAGTTTGGCATAAGTTGCTTCTTGGACGACAAAAAAAGTGCAAAAAACAGCATTTTAGGGCACATAATTTCTGATTTTTTGAGGCTTTTATGTGGTGATTTCAATCTCAGTGACATCATCGAGTTCGCCAAACAACCGTTTTTAAAAGCAGACAGACAAGTTTTGGGAATGCTTGAAAATTGCATGACAATGCAGAAAATTGAGAGTAAAGACTGGGTTGAAAATTTTGAAGATTTGGAGGCCGTTTCAAAAGAAGATTTAAGAGCCTTGAAAGAGAATGTGATTTTGCCAATTCTCAGGGTCAAGGCCAAAATTGGCGGCAGCGCAACTGAATTTGCCAAAGCGCTTTTTGAATATCTTGAGGAGAAGCAGGTGTTTAATGCGCCAAATTGTGTGGACACAAGCGACGAACTGGTGCATGCGAAATTTATAAACATACTTGACGACTTTGTAAAAGTCTTTGGAAATAAAATTGTTTCTGAAGAAGAAATAGGATCTTTAAGAGACGCCTTAATGAATGCCAATATCGCAACAGAGAGCCAAAGACTTGATCAGGTTACTGTGGCATCCGCAGAAAAGGCAAGACTTTGGAACCCCAAAGTGGTTTTTTTGTTGGGGAACATTGGAGAACCAGCCGATGCTAGATCTTCAGCCATTTTTTCAGCAAAAGAAATTGAAATGTTAGCCAATTTTGGTTGCGATTTTGGCTATTCATCGGCAGAAAATGAAGAGTTCACGGTATACAGGAGTTTGACAGCAGCGTCTGACAGAATTTTTGTTTTGTGCGCCGAAGAAAATCTGAGCACAAAGCAAAACGAATCGATTGTCATAGAAAAACTAAAGAGAATCTTTCCGAATATGAAATGCGGTGAAACCAGTGACTTTCTGGATGAGTTGGACCTTGCACAAAACGAACAAACCGCTACAGAGTTGTTGTGTGAATGGCATTGCCCTGCTGAGGGAAAACAACTTTGTGAGAAAACAGAAAAGGACAACATTCTTGCCTCCCCCCTATGGCAGAGAGATTTTTGCATCGGAAACATGAAAAATCCAACGGAAGTTTCGGCCTCGCTTGTGGAAGATTTTTATAGTTGCAGGTTCAGGTATTTTTGCGAGCACATCTTGAAATTGAAGAAAGTTCCTGTTGGCGCAGAGCTGAAAAATAGGGAGATAAGCCTCATTTTACACGGGGTTCTGAGTGATCTGTTGGTGAGTTACTTTGGCAATGGAAATCTTGGGTCAAAGATAAAGTTAAACAAAGAAGCCAAACAAACTTTGTTCGATGACCTGAAAGATAATGACAAAATCAAAAAACTCATTGAAAGCCTAACAATAAAACATTATGGCAGATTGATGATCCCGGGACAAAAAAACGCAAAGGGAAAAAATCATGCTTTGCATAAAATTGTTGAAATGGCGTTGAATGTGGCAAACAAAGTGATTTTTGAAGTGATTCAGAGTAAATTTATCCCTTATGCGTTTGAACTTGAATTGCCAGAGTCGTGTGATCTGTTTGGCAAAGGGGCCATTAAACTTTCTGGCAAAGTGGATCGCGTTGATTTTTGGAAATCTGGCGGTAATTTGTGGGTCCGAGTGATAGATTACAAGTGGGGCAAAAACAAATTCAGCCTTGAAGATTTGCGCAATGGTGTGGGAATTCAAACTTTGTTTTACCTCATGGTGTTAACAAAACATTGGAGGGAAAGCGGCTTGAATGTTTTGCCTGCCGGGGCTCTGTATATGCCAATCAAAAACAAGCCAATGAATGTTACTGCAAGGGATACCGTGGTTGCTAAAGCTGCGTTTTGTATGAACAGTTTGTTTACGGACAACATTGACGTTTTGAGAGCGATGGAAGAGAAGTTAGACGGAAAGATCATCCCAGTTGGAATCAAAAATGATGGAAGTTTAAAAAGCAACCCTTGTGTCATTTCTGAAGTCCATCTAAAAAATCTTGAAGAAGAAGTCGAAGGGTTGATTAATGGCTATCTGGAGGGGTTGCAAAAGGGAAATTTCTCTCCGAAACCGCTTAAACGTAAAGATTTTGATTTGTGTGATGTTTGTGAATTTCGCAGGTTTTGTCGCCTCGATGAAAGAGAATGTGAAAGAGCTTTGGAATAATTACAAAACTATCTCAAGAATCAACGTAGTCAATATTTTATGCAAGGTGCCCAATAACTTGAAGATATTTCGAATTAATTTGGATTTTTCTCTGAGATTAACTTTTCAACCCAGAAAATCATTGACACGAGGAATAAATTGTGATAAACTCTTAGATATGAGAGCTATGTGTTCTGGCTCCAAAATTTGGAAAGAAGGTATTTTTTATGAAAAGCAAGAAAAGCTTGCAAAAAATTCTGTGTATTGTTCTCGCAATGGCGAGTGTCTCTTCTGTGGTTATGCCGGTTTCTTGTGCTGTTAGGTCCTTTGCGGAATTGAGCGATAACATCAAACAGAATTCAGCGGCCTTATGCCGCTGGGCCCGCGGTAAGCAGCAAATCAAATCCGAGCAAACGCCGCTGTCCGCTGCCCAGAAGATAGTGGATGCTGCTATCGAAATAATCGAAGGGTTGTTTTCCGGCGAAAAAGAAAAACTCGCCAGATGGCGCGCCGCCAACAATTCCTCTGTGGAGAGCTTGATAAGTCTCGCAAAAGAGGCGTACTCGATTGTGTGGGAAACTAACAAAGGAACAAAAAGGGGTTGGTTCGCTCCGGAAGACCTTTTTTACGCCGCTGCGTGCGACGCGTGGGTCGACGGCTGGTTATCAGAAGACGGGAAACAGGACCAAGTTGGGTTTACCCTCCGCAACCTGTATCGCGCTGTGTATGGCTTGTTTCGTGTGTTGGATTGTGTCCCTGAGGCGGAAGGCAAACAACCCAAGAGACACCAAGAGGGACAGGGAAAAGAACCCAACGCAAACAATCCAGCCTGGTTCACGGCGTTGGCTGACAGCCAGGACGCTTATAAGCGAGCGGTCGCTGCGGCGCAAGACGCGTTAGTCTCTCGTCGCAAGCCGGAGGATGTTACAAATGGCCTTCTTGGTGTGCGGAAAGACATATTTCTTTGGTTGCTGGGTCGGCAGAAGATGCTGGCAAAGCGTGCTATGGCAGGTATGGCACAGCAGGCTTACACCTGGGTAAAAGACGCTGGCACTCGTTTTGTGAATGTCAATGAGGACTTAGCCGATGAATATCTAGGGAAATTGTGGCAGTCGATCGAAAAGCATTTGGGCTCCATTCACGCTGAAACTTGCACGGCAACGCCGAAGATAATAGATCGTATATTAAGAGTGCTTAAACTAATGTTTTCAGATTATTTTTCAATAAAGGCGATATCGGGATGGGAGAACAGCGAATCAAACAACTTAGCTGACTTGGCGAAGTTCATTGGCACTTGCTACTCCAATGTGGCACAGCAGATTGTTCCCAACGTTGGCGAGAAGATACCCACACTGGATGAGGTTAAAAAGGCTGTTGAAAGTGGTTCTACGACCTTTAGTTATACAGGTAATAGAGCATCAAATCGAGTGTTGTTTTTGGCGCACAACACATATAAAGCGCTTAGTACCCTAAACGAGCTAAGTCATATGGTCCCTGTTGGTGCGTCCCAGCAATAAAGGTTAGGATTTACTTGTTACGGGGAAGCTATTTCAAAGAAATAGCCGATATAACGGGGCGCTGGCTCCAAAACAACACAAATGCGAGACGTCACCGAGAAAGGTGGCGTCTTCTTGATTTCTGTTTTTTTCTTTAGAATTTAACCCAGACTAAAAAAAGGGGGAAGTCCACCAGATAAAAACCTGGTGGACCCTGATTCCAAACCTATCCTATGTAAAAGATAGGGGGTAATGATAACAAACAGACAACTACTACGACAACAAGAACTGCTGCCCATCAATAGCGAAAGCTAAATCAGCAACACCAAAGAATACAGTAGAACAACAAGAAGTTCAACTTATTTGCCTGCTTGCCACATTCACATTGTACATGCTTTCACTTGAAAAGTCAATTGATTTTTTCAACGAACTTGCGGTTATTTTAAACGAATTTTTTGGCATTTTTGCCACACTCTCGATTTTTATAACATTCAAAAATCATTTAATTACAATATAAACATACTTTTTTGCTTTGAGATTCAGTAGCGGCGTTGCACCTGTTGGAGCTGCGCTTGGTGCACATATCACCTTAAAGCCGTGTTCTTCCTGCGCAATTCCAAGAGACCCCTTCCCTTCAAGCAAAATTCCCGATTTCGCTGCACTGTCTGATGTTGCGTCATTAAAACTCAAAAATGGCTCTCCTTCGCAAAAAACAAACACAAACCGAGGAACAAAGCCCAAATCAATTGTTTTTGACAAAAAACCATCACCAACATATTCCCCCACTAAAAAATTCCCGCTGCCATTGCCTCCGGCTTTTCTTTCCACCAGTTCTCGGACTAACGAAACGGCTTTGTCCAACGCCAAATTATCATTGTTAAAATCTTCTCTTTCCGGTTTGTCTGTCCCCTTCCACAAGTTAAGCTTTAAGTTTTCCGTTTTTTCACTACTTGCCATAAAATTCACT
>BNZN01000034.1 GCA_026001145.1 Clostridia bacterium
TATATGGACTGAATTGACAAAAGGAACAGGAGGGAACTGATTTTTTGAAAAGAATATTGATTGCTGAAGATGAGGCAGCGATACGTGAATTTGTTGTCATCAATCTTCAGCGAGCTGGCTATGAGGTTGTGGCAGTTCGTGAAGGGCAAGAAGCAATTGACGAATTTGAGCGAAGAAAAGGCGGTTTGGATGTTATAATTCTGGACATAATGATGCCACACAAGGATGGGTTTGAGGTTTGCAAATATGTGCGGGAAAATGATAGCGCAATCGGAATTATTATGCTTTCTGCAAAATCACAGGAGATGGACAAAATCAGTGGGTTGATGATGGGAGCCGACGACTATATGACAAAACCATTTAGCCCCTCTGAGCTCCTGGCCCGGGTGGATGCTCTTTGCAGAAGGATTTCGGTAACTGACGCGAAACTTGCCGAAGAAGCAGAAAACTATATCTTGGAATCGGGGCCGTTTGTTATGGATTTGCGAAAAAAAGTCTTGTTTAAAAATAAGGAACCATTAGACTTGACAATTACAGAATACGCCATAATAGAGCTGTTTCTTAAGAATAAAAATGTTGTCCTCAGCAGAGCGCAGATTTTGGAAGAAGGCTGGAGAAAGCAAAAAAGCATGGACGAAAAAGTGGTTGATGTAAGTATGCGACGGCTCCGAATGAAGATAGAAGATGAACCATCGACCCCAAAGTATATATCCACCGTCTGGGGCATTGGTTATAGATGGGAAGAGCAATAACTTGCAGAAAACAGCGAAGCGAGGTGATTTCTGTTGGCAATGGCAAAAGTAACATTCAAAGGTTTGCTCACCAGCCTTGTTTCAACCGTGGGGGTGCTCGCTTTAATTCTTGTCATGTGTACACTTTACGTCAGACAGTTTTTTTTTGGCAACGTTCAGCATTTTATTGAGCCCCAACTCACTGCCATAGATATTCTTCTGGAACAGTCTGACAAGCAAAATTGTGATGATTGGTATGAAGAAAAGTCCGCAGAAATGATAGATTTAATGAAAAAAACTGGAGAAAATCACAAGATGGAACTTGTGCTGTGGGCTGCCAAAGAAAAATTTAAAACTTCCTCCAGTGGATTTGAACCGAAGTACAATTGCCGTAATAAAAAAGAGCTGAGAACAGACAAACAAAACAAGGTATATTCGATGGATTTCGGAACGCAAGAGGTCATGATATTTGAACACAGCTTGAAAGGCAAATCTGGGGTGTTCTGGGCCATGGTGTCATTGGATGAAATCAACAAACAAATAGATGCTATTGTGTTTGTGCTGTTAATCATAGAGCTACTCATTTTGGTTTTGGTAGTTATTTCGAATACTTTTTTCACAAGCTCAATTGTTAATACGCTATGGGCTATTAACCGTACCGCAAACAAGATTGCGAAGGGTGATTTTAAAACGCGAATTGTTAAAAAAACTAACGATGAGGTCGGAGACTTGTGTGATGTGATAAACAAAATGGCAGAGGAATTGGGCGAAAACGAAAAGATGAAGAATGACTTCGTTTCATCAATTTCTCATGAACTGCGAACCCCACTTACGGCAATTAAAGGATGGGCCGAAACTGTTACATATGAAGCTGATAATAAAGCCATGCTAGAAAGCGGAATGAAAATTATTATTGCCGAGACAGATCGGCTTTCTAAAATGGTTGAGGGACTTTTGGATTTTTCGCGGTTTCAGAGGACAAATTCTAAACTTGAAAAGAGAAAGGTGAATATTTTAACGCTTGTTGCAGATGCTGCTTGGATGTTTGAAGAGCGCGCCAAAAAAGAGGAAAAGAAGTTGGTATTTGACCGCGGCGTATATATGGATGAAAGTGTTATGGTTATGGCGGATGTGAATCGATTGAAGCAGGTTTTGATAAACATTATCGATAACGCTTTAAAATACACTGAAACAGGCGGAGTTGTTAAAATCACCTCTTTTCTTGAAGGTTTTGATAGTGTTAAATATGTTGTGATAAAAGTAGCCGACAACGGTTGTGGGATAAGAGAAGAAGATCTAGAAAAAGTGAAAACAAAGTTTTTCAAAGCTAATTATACCAAACGTGGCTCTGGAATCGGCCTTGCGGTAGCTGACGAAATTGTTTCACTGCATGATGGAACGCTTAATGTTAGTAGCACAGAGGGGAAGGGCACAGCAATAGAAATTTTGCTGCCTGTTTACGAGGAAAAATAAAAAAGCTAATTGATTATGCTAAAAAAATTACGGGGGAGAATGAAAATGAAAGAAACAAAGAAAACAGCGATCGGCGGCCAAGCTGTGATAGAAGGAATTGCAATGCGTGGTCAGAAGGTAACGGTGCTTGCATGCAGGTTGCCGGACGGGCAAATAACAACGGAGCGGTTTTGGAACCGGCAAGTTAATAGGTTTTTTAAATGGCCGCTTGTCAGAGGACTTTTTAACATGATAGTTATGATGATTGACGGTTTTAAATATCTGAATTTGTCAATGGAAAAATCTGGATTTTTTGATGAAGATGAAGAAAACGAAGAAAATAAAAAAGCCGAAAAAACTGGGGAAACTAGTAAGAATAAAGGTAATAAAGCAACCCAAACTCTTGTCAGCGTTGTCAGCGCAGTTTTTGGGGTTGCGCTTTCATTTGGAATTTTTATGTGGTTTCCTCAATTTTTAACTAAGATGCTCGCCTTAAAAAGTGGAAATGGGGCAAAATCTGTTATAGAGGGTTGCATTAAAATTTTTATTTTGGTTGCATATATGTGGATAATGTCTTTTCTGAAAGAAATGAAAAGATTATTTGAATATCACGGGGCAGAACATAAAACCATTGCCTGTTATGAAAAGGGCTTGGAGCTGGTTCCCGCAAATGTGCGTAAATGCACCAGATTTCATCCAAGATGCGGTACGAGCTTTATACTTGTTACGGTGATAGTAAGTATTCTTGTTTCGGCTCCCCTTCGTTGGGAAAATTTAATCCTCAGAATGATTACCAAAGTGTTCTTGATTCCGTTTGTGGTCGGAATCAGTTATGAAGTTATCAAACTGGTGGGTCGACACGATGGAGTCTTATCACGCATTGTCTCTGCCCCAGGCCTTTGGTTACAACGAATCACAACAAGCGAACCTGACGACAAGCAAATTGAAGTGGCGATTGAGGCTCTTAAGGGTGTGTTGGCGCACACAGACTCTAGCAAAGATAAATGGTAATGAAGTTGAAGTGCGATTGACTATGAGTTAATGACCGGCAGACAGGATGTGAAAAAAGAAATGGCATTGAAGATAGAGCTCGTTCTTTTGGTGAAAAAGAAATCGGTGAATGTGGCTTCTTTTGTGGACAAGGTTCTGGCAGGAGATTATGGGAACAACATATTTTTGACCGTTATTGATGACGGGATGAGCCGCGCAAACCGGGAGTTTTTGAATGCCAAGACAGGGAAAATAAAGATAAACGAGCTGCATGGCAATTTGGCCACCACATATAATGAAATCATTGAAACATCCGAGGCCGACTACCTTTATTTTTGCAGCCCAGAAGCGAAAACTTTGGACGAAAATGTTTTTAAATTGACATTGGACTATGCAACTAATTTTCATTCAGACATAGTCTGCTTTGGAGTGCAGTTGAAAAAACAAAATCTTCAATTGAGATTTTTGGAATCGGTTTCAGACTGTTCTTATTCAAGGTGGGCAATCTTTAGAGAAGCCGTTCGGAAAAATATGTTGCCGCTGCTTTATAACAAGATATATAGGACCAAATTTTTGCGAGAAAATCTTAAGTTCGACGAGCTGCAAAGTTTCGAGATGGCCAGCATGGCTTTTGACATAGAGGCTTATTTGATGGCACAAAAAATTCATACGACTGCCGCATGCCTGGTGACTTTTGAAGAGATGGATGAAATGCTTGAACCCATTAGTGTGGCTCAGCTTGGCAGATATTTCGTTTTTTTGAAAGAAACCTTTGCCGCCTTGAAAGAAAAAGACGAGTTTGCAGATGAAGCCTTCATCTTGGTTGTTCTTGGCATGTCGCGAAGGCTTTATGGATTACCGACAATTGCAAAATTCGCGCCGCAACTTTTTGAATATCTGCAAAAATTCCTCCTTGAGGATGAAGTGGGAAATTTTATTAAGCAGAATTGCGAAGATGTTTTTGTGAATTACTTCTCCGATGCTATGTATGGGCGTTATGTACCTGACACTGATAACCTTGAGTTTTATTTTGCGAATCTGATTATGTTTCATGTTGCAGAAAACCGAGGTTGCACAAATGAAGCGCTGTTTTGGTTGATTCGCTTTGTTTACAACAGCAGGAACGTTAACAAGGTAGG
>BNZN01000035.1 GCA_026001145.1 Clostridia bacterium
ATCAAAAGTTTTTGATTCCTTAGCAAGGCCTTTCCACTGTTTCTGCCAAAACTTCTCATCATCAAGACCAAGCTGCTTAAAAATTTTGCCAGCCATATCATTATAAACCTTCAGTTCGCCAGCAATAAGAGATTTCTCTTCAAAGCGATAAATTTTCAAAGGCGTTAATATTTCTTTAAGTTTTTCAAACATTTCCCTCACCCTTCGCTTTCATCACTTCGTTAATCCCATCAACAAACCGCTTTCTGAAGCTTTCATCATCTTCTTCTGCTTTTCCCCCTTCAAAAGCATCCACATTTGTCACACCAACAACCCCATCAATCTCATTGCAAAGTGTGTTTAGTTTCCCAGAAGCCAAATTATATTCCTCACCACAAGCTTCAGCTTGAGCCTCGATATCAATCGTTAAATCCCCTTCTTCAAATTCTTGTTCTTTTGTTGTCACAACGCGCAGCATCTCTTGTCCTTGCGCCATTACCAGCGTTCCCTTCAGCACTTTGACCTTTTCGGTCACAACTTTGGCCCTAAAAAATCGCAATTTTCCTTTTGCTTTTTGCTCTACTCTTGCAAATCCAAATATCTCACCCAATGCATCCAAATGTTTTGAACCGGCAGTTTGCAAGCACATTCCCTTTCGGCTTTCTTCCAGTTTTTTAATAACTTCAGAAAACATAAAAGCTATCACTCGAAATCTAATTCCAACATCACTTGCTTCGGTCACCCGAACTCCAGAAATCTCAAAATATTTATCTTTCATGCCTTTCAAAATTGCATCAAATTCAAAGTCTTTCATCCAATATTCACCTTCCCCACACAAACATCTCCCATATTTGTCGTCAAAATCAAAACCACATCCCCAACAACAGGCACCCAGCCAGCACCTGAAACTTCAAGAATAAAAGTGTCAAGAGGCGCAAACGAAGAATCTGTTGTAACCTTCCCTTTGCTGCATTCCACCACTTTCGCCAAGCGAATCGATTCCGCGTCTTCCCTTTTTGCTAATCTTTCTGCAACCCACAAAGTCATCTACCCCCGTTCCCTATATGCTCTAACCTTTGTTACAATCTGTTTCTCACTCATCTCGTGTTCCACTCCAGAAACCGTTAATCCTTCAAAATGCAGCTTTTCTCCTTCAAAGTTGACCACATCCCCAACACGAACCTCAACAATTCCCGGTGCCAAAATATCAACCACAAAGCTGTTTCTGTTCTTCTTTTCGATATATTCTTGTGCGTATTTTAAGCCGTCACCACTATATTCTCGTGGTGTTTCGATATATCTTTTGATTTGGGTTTCGTGGCCGATTGCTTTCAAGTTTGGCACACACACACCATATTCATGATTTTGGCCCTTAACATAAACACTCGAAACGGCACCATATCTTCTGTTTGTCACACTCACACTCGAATAAATTTGGCCTCCTCCTGTGTTTTTAAAGTTCAGCAACTTGCCAGGCACTTTCTTTCTCACATCCAACACACCATCCGCACTAATCCGCGGCAAAATGCCCATTGCCCTTTTGCAAAACAATTCCAAAACATGCCACTCACTTGCTCTAATCTTAACAAGCAAGCTCTCGAGCTTTGGGTTTCCGTCGGTCAACATTTCCTTAAAGCCATGGCACTTTACATGGCGCTCAAAAATCTCAGTCAAAGACACATTTTTATAAAGTCCAGGCTTGGCTTGATTGTCAAGCAAAATTGCTGTCCGGTTCCTTGCAACAATTTTTAGCTCAAAATTATTGTTGCATTGTTTTGTTACCTGTTCGTCCACCACACCGTCAAAAAATAACTTTTTGTCCACAAAGATTCTGACAAAAGCAAACTCAAACAGTCTACTGTCCACAATTGCTACAAAAATCAAAAGGTCTGCAGGAGCAGCTTCGTCAGAATAGAACCTGAATCGCTTAATGCAAGGAAGTTCATATTCTTTTCCACTGGTTGTTGTTGCCACAAATCGAATCATTTTGCGCTCCTTTCTCTGAGGCAGTCTTCCACAAACTCAAAAGAATATCGCACTTTTTCTGCACTTCCCTCCCCCATTAACAAAAGTTTCGAAAAATATCCAAAGAAGATCTCTCCACTGGGAAGAACCAGCAACTTGGCATCTTCACTTGATTCAAACAGTACAGTTAATCTTTCAAATTCTTTCAAAGCATTTTGACCCAAAAGCAAACCCTCACCATTCACAATTCGCGCAGATTTTCCTTTGTTCTGAACAATCTCTCCTAACCCTGGGATACCTATCAAATTCAAGTTTCTGGCATATTTAACACTAATTTTGGTTGGATTTTCTTTAAAAACAAACTCCCCAAACTGCATTAACATAAATCAAACCTCCCTAATCAAGCGTTGAATCAAATCGTCTGGCCTGCCCCATCAAAAAATCCGAAAGCCTTAGTGTCTGTTCTTCTAACAAATCTTCTTCGAAATCAACCATTAATCCACACGCCTTTCAAATTCAAAATCAAGTTCTCTTTTCTCTTTTTCAACCAAAAGCTCAAGTTTCACCTTAGCCTTGTCGTCTTCGGTTATATACTTGATACTTTGCAATTGGACGTCGTCAAAATCCAAAAGCACTCCTCTTAATACCCGATCAAACTCAAATTTAAATTTGAGCAAGTCCCCGGATTTTGCGGGTTTCAATTTAAATGCATTACTTCCAAGTCTTTTATTTAAGCTAAAACTACCCTTCGGTACTACAACCGAAATATATAGACTTTGTAACAACGCATCGATATCAACAATTGTTTGCGGTTCCTTTTCCTGCAAAATATAGTCGCCATCTCTTAAAAGGCTATCCATCCCTTTCAACGCAAATTTTCCTCCTTTTTTTTGAAACCAGCGTAATTTTTTCAAAGCAACCTTCAGCGATATGGTTATCATTAAATTCAATCCAAGTGCAATCATAAAAAGTCTCATAAAAACGGTGGTTTTTGATAAGTACTTCGAATTTTTCAATGTCATATATTCGAACTTGTGATTCATCTATCACAATCTGATTTAGTTCCAAAAGAAAATCCAAATTTGCACTCACAAAATCTGAAGTGTGAATCTCTCCAAATCTTTCCACTTCCAAAGGTTTTCTTTTAACTCCAACTTTACACTCGGACGCTTTCCCAAATACTTCTTCGCCATTCATCAAAACAATTTCCGAACATCCCTTTTTCAAAAGCTCGCCATCAGCAAAAGAAAAACCAAGCTCACAACTTAAAGTTTTCACAAAGCAGTTGGTTTTGAAATCATGCTTATTACCTTCGTCGATTTTGATGTTTTCGGCACCATATTTCAACATCTCATCGGCAACAGAAAAGGCAATCTCATCGCACAAAATTTTCTTTAAATTGGCAGGCACAAAAACAGAAAAAACAAGCTTTGTTTCGCAATTTCGAATTATATTTCCACAAATTTGCGCGGCCCCAAAAGAAATCAAAACCGTAGGTTTAAGAAACACATTCGGACTTTTCCATTCGTCTTTAACAATCAAAACTCCCTGCAAATTTTCACTTTGCCCCAAACATTCTATAATTTCCGCTTTGAGTTTTTTAAGCATCAACCACACCCTTCCTTTCTGCAAACTGCTTTAAGATAAAGCGGCTCATTTCTAAAATAACAAGTTTCGGATTCCACAATATAATAATGCCGCCCACTCATCAGAATGTGCGCACCTTCATCCAAAAGCTTCTGCAAAACTAAAACTTCTCTTGCTTTCATGATGAAAACATATTCCGTTAGGCTGCACTTGCCAGGCCCCAAAATTTCGGCATCAATCCTTCGTGGATTAACAATCGCACTTACCAAAAAACCCTCATCATCAGCGCCATAAACATAGCACCTGCTTCCCTCTTTTTCGAAGAAATCCCCTAATATCTTCACAAGATCCATCAGAAACTCCCTTTCAAATCATCTTAAATTCCACGAATTTTGCCTTCATATATCTCTTGGTAGCGTGTAAATAATGCTGCTTAAGCTGTTTTGCTGCATCCAATAGTTTTTGCTTGTTGTTGCTGACACTCACATCACCAACCCTAACTGATTCTGCTTGATTGAAGCGC
>BNZN01000036.1 GCA_026001145.1 Clostridia bacterium
TCTTTTGAAACCACAACCATGATCAACTTCATAAGTCAACCCCCAACATTTATTGAATCATATCCGCACGCTTTTAATATATTAATTACCTCAGGTGTAACCACTTCGCCCGGCATTATTGCTGGCACGCAAGGGGGGCATTTCACGCTGACCAATCCCGCCACAAACCCCTCACTTTTTTCAATCGGAATAGATCTGCAATCTGCAAAACCAGCAACCGTCAAATCTTCTTCTGCTTCTAATTTGCGGTTCAAAAAATAATTAACCTGCTTCAGCTCGAATTTTTTTGGTCTTACCTCCTCTAAAGCCTCAAGCAAAGAACTAAAATCTTGCTGCGAATTTTTAGGGCCAATCAGAAGAATAACACAATTATAATCACAATATTCGACATATATTCTGTGTTGTCTCAATTTTTCATCCAGTTCAAAACCGGGTACACCAAGTTTCAGGCCAGAAATAACCAGTTTTAAAACACTACTCGTGCCTTCGTTCAAAAACTCAAATCCAATAGCTTTAATTTTGGCTTTTAGCTCAGGAAGAAAACACAGCATACATTCAACTTCATGCTCAAAGTCGTTCTTTAAATAATCAAGGCAGCTATCCATTGAAAACATTATCAAATAACTTGGACTAGATGAACCAAACATTCGCATCTTTCGCTTCATAAAACTTGGATCAAATTGGGGTTTCATGTTAAGAACTGCAGCACCAGTCAAAGCTGGAAGTGTTTTGTGCCACGAATCGCAACACATATCCGCACCAAGATCAATCGGATGTTTTTTCTCACCAAGAAATTTCAAGTAAGCCCCATGTGCGTTATCGACCAACAACTTCGCATTATGTTTTTCACAGACCTGCGAAAGTGCCTTTATATCAGGCGAAATTCCATAATAATCCTCTCCCGTGATAAATACACACTTGGCATCCTTGTTCTCCCTGAGTGCTTCATCCAACTGATGCTCACTAATCGGGGCACCAAACGGAAGTCCTAAAGAACCTTCCCTATAAATCCAAACTGGCTTTAATCTAAGCAATATTAGTGTGTTCAAAACAGATATGTGAATGTGACGATCTAAGATTACCTTTTCACCAGGTTTCAGCAAACCCGAAATCATTGTTTGAATACAAAGAGTTGAGCCACCCGCGCTTATAATGCTCCTGCATCCGTAAACTTCTCCGATTTCAGCTTCTAATTCCTTTATGCAACCGCTACTTTCATAGAGACTATCCAAGCCATATATCTCAGTCAAGTCATAAGATTCCAGATTGCCCTTCCCTTTGTGACCAGGCATGTGAAAACGAGTCGGATTTGAATCAACATACGCATTTAATGCATCACGTAAACTTCCCATAAGCGTTACTCGACCGACACAATAAAGTGATAAACCGGTTGCCCACCATTAACCATATTTACTTCAAGTCTACCATACTTTTGCCGAATTTGATTCTTCAGCGCATTCGCCTCCTCCAAGCTAACGTTTTCACCGTAAAATAATGTTATATAATTACTCTGCTTCTTGACCAAGTTTTTCACAAGTCTCAGACATGCCTTTGAGCAATTTTCTTCGGCGAATTTAACCTTTCCATTTTCAATCGCGACAATATCGCCTAATTTAATATCTTTTCCACCAACTTTTGAATTGCGTACTGCACAGGTAATTAACCCAGTTCTTACCTTTTCGATTGCTTCTAGCATAGCCGTTTGGTTTGTTTTTATGTCTTTGGAATCATCGAAAGAAAGCATAGCACTAACCCCCTGCGGGATTGTCCGGGTCGGCAAAACAACAACATCTCTGTCTGCCAAGCTAATGGCTTGTTCTGCGGTCATGATTATATTTTTGTTGTTAGGCAAAACAAAAACAACCTTAGCAGGTGTTGCCTCAATTGCACTCAAAATCTCCTCTGTGCTAGGGTTCATGGTCTGCCCACCTGAAACAATGTTATCTATTCCGAGACTTTTGAAGAGTTCGCAAAGACCATCGCCAGAAACAATTGCAACGAACCCACATTCAACATTCTCGTTTACCACTTGATATTCAAATTTACTACTTTTAGTCCGACTTTTTTTCTTTTTTTCTTCGATTTCTCTCAACAGGTTGTTTATTTTCACATCATCTAACATCCCATATTCGAGGGCTCTTTCAATAACTAACCCCGGATTGTTCGTGTGAACATGTACCTTAATAACGTCACCATCATCCACCACAATAACACAATCACCAATGCCACTCAAAAAGCTTTCCAAAGAAGCCACATCAGAATCCGGATCCGACTTGGTCACCAATAATTCGGTGCAATAAAAGAACGAACACTTTTCTTCCTGTTCAACAACCGCCTCAACTTCTGGTTGCCTAAGCTCTTCTTTCACCTGAATAATCTCACTGCCATCAAAAACACTCTTCATACCCTCAAAAATAATGAGCAAACCCTGGCCACCAGAATCAACAACGCCGGCCTCAGCAAGAACCAGCAACATGTCGGGGGTTGCTTTCAGAACCTCTTCTGTTTTTTGGCAAATCTTCTCCCAAAACTCACAAAAATTGCCACTTTCTTCCGCAAATTCTTCTGATGCCTCTGCAACCAGCCTAACCACTGTTAAGATAGTTCCCTCAGTCGGCTTCAAAACGGCACCATAGGCAGTTGCTGACGCACATTTCAAAGCTTTTGAAAAATCAACTCTCGTCATTTCCTCATTTTCTTCAAGAACTTTGCAAAAACCCCTGAAGATTAAAGAAAGAATCACCCCTGAATTCCCACGAGCCCCGCGAAGCAACGAAGAAGCAGTGAGCTTAATGACCTCACCCACACTCACATCATCGTCCAAACCGTCAAGCGCCATCTTGGCAGCATTAATCGTTCGTGACATGTTTGAGCCTGTGTCACCATCTGGAACTGGAAACACATTGAGAGAATTGACATAGTCACGTAGGTTATATATATTGTTTGCAGCTGACACTACAGAATCCCTCAAAATTCGACCGCTGATCATCAAAATTCCTCCAATTTTGAAAAGCTAAAAACTAATTGGAACTCATTTTATCCACGCACACATTAACATTTTTCACGTTCGCACCGGTATCATAACTTTTTATTGTATATCGGATTTTATCTGCCAAGTTTTTCACAGTTGCAGTTATGTTAACACCATATTTCACCTCAACATGCAACTCAATAAAAAGGTCATTGTCAGACTGCTCTATAAGTATTCCCGAGTGATCTATCTTTTGTTTGATGAATGATCTCACTTTCTGGTTAATATTGCTTACAGCTCTCACAACACCAAAACTTTCATCAATCACACTCTTTATGACATCAACAAAGAAACCTTCAGAAACTTCCACCCTGCCCATCTCGTTTTCTAAAATAATCAAAATGAAACACCCCTTTCAGATCCAAATCCCACCTTTTCTCATCTACATTCTAAACCAAATTTTTGCAAAAAGCAAACTAGCGCTCGGAATCTCCAATTTTCAAAAGTTCACGCAACTCCTCCATATTTATCCCAGCAGCATTAGTTTCATCCGGTATCTGCGCAAAATAAACGTAATCTTTTGTCTCGCCAATTTTCTCATACGTATTTTCTGGCGGCTTTCTTCCCACAGGACGAACACATACTGACAACAATTCCCTTTTTGTTTGTGCACCTTCCGTTTCTGCATCCGTGATGATTAATGTATTCCCCTCTTTAAGCTTTGTGAACTTATATGTTACTTCTGGTTCTGCATCTTTCTCCGTAGGCCCAGCACTTTTCTCAGGTTTAGGATCCTCAGACTCTGCACTTTTCTTGGGTTCAGGATCTTTCTTAGATTCG
>BNZN01000037.1 GCA_026001145.1 Clostridia bacterium
CACAGTCGTTACGTTATCCTCATATTTACCTTTACTACCTGCATTTAAAAATTGTTTGTGATGTTTAAAGAGTTCCCACTATGAAGCCGCTTGGAACGAATTAATGAAAATTATGGCGATTGATCTTGGTGACGTGAGAACCGGGATCGCGATTTGTGACAAGTTCGAGATGATGGCATCCCCGGTTTGTGTTATCAAGCAAGAAAGTATTTCTGCTTTACTCAAAGAGATTAGCAGATTGGCAAGTGAGACTTTGGCCGAAATGATAGTTTTAGGCTACCCAAGGCACATGAACGGTGAATGTGGCGAAATGGCGAAGAAATCTGAGAGTTTTGCGAAAAAGCTAAAAGAAAAAACAAAACTTGATGTTGTTCTGTGGGATGAACGCAGCACGACTGTTATGGCAAACCGCACACTCACTGCCAGCGGTAGATTCGGGAAAAAGCGAAAAGAGCTTGTTGACGCGGTCGCTGCCACGTTGATTCTTGAAAGCTATCTTGCGTTCAGAAAGAATGCAGCGAAAAGTGATGATCACACAGACACATGACGTTTGACCTCAAAGAAAGGCAGGTTCATTGTTAAAGATGGAGGGTTTATAGGTGGACAAAGCGATAAGGACAGTGGCAAGCAACAGAAAAGCTTGGCACGACTATTTTGTTGAAGAAACCTATGAAGCTGGAGTTGAACTGTTTGGAACAGAGGTCAAAAGCATCAGGCGTGGCGGCGTGAGTCTGCGGGGAGCGTGGTGTTCGATTGAAAATGAGGAGTTATTTGTTAAGGGAATGCAGATATCACCTTATGAACAAGGGAACATTTTCAATAAGGATCCGTTACGATCCAAGCGACTATTGGTTCACAAGCGAGAGATAATCAAGATGCTTTCCATCGTAAAGCAAAAGAGCTACACAATTATTCCTCTTTCAGTTTATTTCAAAAGTTCACGGGTCAAGGTCTCGGTTGGACTTTGTAAGGGCAAAAAGCTTTATGATAAACGCCAAGATATTGCGGAAAAAGATGTCAAACGTATTGCCGACCGAGCCGTTAAGAGCCTCTTTAGATAAGGGGAAGCAAAGGTTTCGACGGAGATTTTTTAGCATTATGAATAGCGGGTAGAGTGGGAACTCTTTAAACATCACAAACAATTTTTAAATGCAGGTAGTAAAGGTAAATATGAGGATAACGTAACGACTGTGAAATTTGGCAGGAGTAATGTATCCGCCGCCGCTTAAGTGCGGACATCCGTCTGTTCAGGAGTACCACGACCTGATTTAGGCGTCGATTAGTGGTGAACGTCTTCTGGGAGCTTTCTCAACCCGGGAGATGAAAAAGAGAATATAGCGGTGGTGTTTTTGTTTGCTTGTGTGCTACCGACTGAATTAAATAAAAAACAAACTGCACCCGGAGAATTTCATATGCAAGAGTTTTCGGACAGGGGTTCAACTCCCCTCTTCTCCACCAAACAATTCGGCATACGGCCCCAATTTTGAGGTTTCGTATGTCGGTTTTTTGCATTTTTTGCATTTTAATGCGCCCGCAAAAAGGGACCAGCTCTTTCGAATTGATCCACTTTTCAAATTCCTCTTTGATTTGTTTGCACAATGAGTTAAGCCAAAAAATTCTAAGCCTCAAAAACCTGAATTCTTGCACGCTCGCCCTCTTTTATCTTCACGTGGACCTTAACCGTATCTCCCACGTTGAAGACAGGCAAATTTTCTTTCATCTGTTTTTTTTTCGCAATTTCCATCAAATTCATAAATATCACCGCGAACCAATCGCGAAACCCCTTTCTAACCTATTATTTTTGTTGTAAAACGCTAATTTGTTTTGGCATGAACACGGATTTCCTCCAAATTGCAAGGGTAAAACGAAAAACGCCAAGTAATTCCAATATGCCAACACAGGCTATTCTATCACATATAGTTTTTTTTTTCAAGCGCGCAATAATTTTCACTGGCAAATCTCAAGCAAAATACCTTTCCCTGGTTTGTTTCTTGAAAGGTGTTTTCCGATGCTTTCCAATCATTCCGGAATTTGAAACACATTCGCTTTCTCGTACTTTTCTTGGGTTTCGCCAAGAAAAGTACCAAAAGAAAAGAACTGGTCCCAAGAGGCTGCCGCCAGCGACTCAGGGAACTTAGCGTTGTTTGGATATGTAGGTCCAACAGGTGTTGCGAAAAACCTAAAGTTGACAAACGTGTGGCTCTCGTCGCTACCGCCGACGGGCGACGTAGCGTTGCTTGCCGTCTACAACAGCGGATCGGTGCGTTGTAGCACCGTCGAGGGCGTAATTTGGCGAACAAACACGCGGCGCACCCGGCGCTCTGTCGGTGGACTGTGCGCGGAGCTGGCTGGAACCGGAGCGGTTGTCTGGATGCGCGGTCCGTTTGTTGCTCTTCTGGACGGTGTGGTTTGCTGTGCGTCGGCGCTCTAGGCGGGAAGTCGTGCGGCTTGCTCGTCACCGGCTTGCACTGGGGAGAGGTCTGCACTAGAGGGACAGCCGTTCGTGGCGTTTGGCGTCTCGGCATCCTTGTTGTGCATTTGAGAGATGGCTCGCGTGTTGGTGGCAGTTACCACGTTGTTCCGATGTCGCCCTCTTGGGACCACTTGCCGGTCGACAGCGTTGTGGCCGTTGTTTCTTCTCCGGACCCGTCCGGTGACGTCTCGATTTCTGGCAGACTTCTTGTTGACTTGGCGTGCCTTCTGCTGCTCCGTAACTGCGGGCGCCAGCGAGCTCTCTGTTGCGGCGGTTTGGGCGGTTCTCAGGCTCAATGAGCCTGTTGGGTCGCGCCTGACTATTTTTTTGTCCGCCGTGGCTGGCATGACAAAGGCGGCAAGCGAGACATCCTAAACAGAGGGACGGTTTCTTGTGGCCAGGACAGCCGGTCAACGCTTCGGCTGCGCGTCGACTGTTGTGCGTGGCAGATTCTCGAGCTTTCAGCTGGCCCGTTAATTCCCGGTGGCCGATTCTGCAGTAGAAAGCCTCCGTTGCCGGCAACGGCGAGGGCGGAAGAAGAACCGAGAGACGGAGAAGAACCGTCCGTATATCCGCCTTCTTTGCCCCCTGAGTCCTACACTTTCAAAACATCTGCGGACCCCAGCGGGAACATGGAATCAACTTATAACGGTGGGCCGCCGTCATCTGTTTTGAGTATTCCAGTTGATGAGGCCCCAACAGCAAGACTGCACATTATCATAACACTACAGCCTGGCTACAAATTGGTAAGCGTTCTTCTGAATGGTGGGGAATCGCTCTTCCCGGGAGGTGTGCCAGCGCCTGTCGATACGCTTATAACGTTTGACTATCCTCGCGCGGGCCCCGGAATCTCGAGCGACATAGATGTGAGGGCAGTATTTGCGCGCAACCTAGGGAATCAAACTTA
>BNZN01000038.1 GCA_026001145.1 Clostridia bacterium
GATATATGTTTTTCTAGCATAATAGGCCGCCAACCCAGTGACTAAAGCTGGGAAAAGCGGCTTAGCTAAGATTTCTTTTGACTAGGCCGCCGTCCAAAGCGAACCTACTCTTTTTTATGACTATATTCTAGCACAGAAATGCAAAGATGTCAAAAAAGAAAAAATCATGACAGCGAGCTCATCTAAATTAATCAGCCCCGTAACACAGGGACACACAAACAGAAAGGATTTTCTTGATGACAAGCAAAGCTTATTTCCTCAGAAAAATAAAAATAAATAAGTACCAAATAATGTCAATCATATTCTTTTTGCTGTTTCTCACATTCAGTTCAGTCTGGGTCTTCGCAAAACGAAACTTGTTGTTAATACTTTATAACTCCGATTGTGTTACCCCAAAAGATTATGCCGCAATCAAGAAATATTCCCAAAAGTTCAATTCTGTACTTATCGACGTCAAAGGTCAAGAAACCGCAGGTGACATCTATGGTTACTTGAAGTCAACCTATTCGCACTTCCCACACACAATCGAAGGGGTTCAAATTTTTGGCACCAAAACAGACGTGCCGTCATTCAACTTCAAATTTAAGTGCAGACGAGCCGACGAAAAAGGCGGAATAGACACTGCTTATTACCCAAATTCCTTTCTTTCCGATTTTTGTTATTCCAATTTCGCCGCATCTGCTGAGTCTTTTCAAGAACCGCTGAATATATATGACATCATAGACACAAAAATGCCATTTTCGTTCGTTCCCGAGTGGCAAGTCTCCAGACTTCCCTTAACCGAAGGTGAAATTTCCAAGTATTTTAAAAAATACAAAAAGTTCAAAGCGGAAAACCCGTCAAATATGCTACCAATAAGCGCTTTTATTTGTACCACTCTTGACGAACCAGGAAATCCAGATGATTTTGGCTATTTTTTTAAGGAACGGTTAGACAAAGAATTCTCACTTTTGAAACATGGTTCCTATAAGATTTATGGCTCCGCCCGAGGAGAGTTCCCGATCACCTCGCGTGATGACGACTTTACCGTCAAGAACATAACGAAAGAAAACAAAAGTGGAGTCAAAGATTTTTTTATAGAAACGCATGGGCTCAAAAGACAGATTATTCACAGCGTCAAATATCCGGGAGCAAAGGTCCACTCATCACTTAAATTTCTTAATACCGAAAACGTAAGCCGGATTTTGAAACACAACTATTACACATTGACTGCTTGGTGCTGTCATTTGGCAAGTGACCTGGACGAAGCAAACTTCATTCACAAAATTATGACTGGCAAATGTATCGATGCAATTGCTCCAACCCATATCCTCACCATCAATGGGTTTATCAAAAAGGAACCACTACTGGCAGAGCTTGAAAATAACAATCCGTTTTATTTTTATTATGAATTCTTTAAAAATCTGAACAAAGGCCGTTCCAGATCTGAAAGTTTTACAAAAGCCAAGGCAAGTTACGCAAGCGCCATATTAGAGCACCAAGATAACCTGATCTATCAATATAGTCTGCACAATATCCTAGCATATCATTACTTCGGGCTCATCTAATCAAAACCACTGGTTCACTGGTGGTTTTGTGATTGGCTACCTGCTATACAAACTTCCGTTACTCTCCAAGAAGTTCGAGATTCGCAACAAATTCTCTTTCTCGAACTTTTCTTTTGTTTTGAAAACTCGCTTCCAAAAGAAACAATTGCGGGATGATGAACTTCTCATTATGGCCGCGGAATATTTTTTAAACCAAAATCTTAAATTCAAATTCATTGTCTTTGAAATATTTGATTATTTTACGCAACGCTTTCACTGTTTCACCTTTGGTGTTTGAATCATGCATCAACAACACAACCATCTTGGTGTCGGGGTTCATTTTGGACTTCATATACTCCACAAGTTGCGTTGCTTTTTTCGGTCTCCCTTGTGCATCACCAATTTCTACGTTCCAATCAAGCGAAGCCATGTTATTCTGATCAAAATACTCAGTAAGTGGTGCCATTCCTTTCCAAGACATACTTCCACCAGGGCATCTCACAATTCTCGTTTTAAAATTCTTGCCCAGAACTTCTTTGCATTTATTATTACACATCTCAAGTTCGGCCTTGAAATTTTCAATGTTAAGAATTCTACCCGGATAAAGTTTTTTATAATCGTGACTATAAGTGTGGGTCCCAATTGCGTATCCTTCTGCAAGTTCTCTTTTTAAAACTTCACGCGACTCCTCTTTTTCAAGCCCGTACCCAACAATAAAAAAAGTGGCATGCACCTTCTCTTTTTTCAAAATGTCTAATATTTGCGGTGTGTTATTGCTCGACGGACCATCGTCAAAAGTTAAAAACACAACTTTCTTTTCCAGCTTCTTTTCCGAGTTTTCCTGCTTACCATCTGAGGTAGGAGAATCAAATTTCAACGCAGAAAAATCCCATGCCTTCAACCTCTTTGCAATTTCGCGCGCATCAAACCCATATTTTTTCGCCGCTTCCGGCAAAGCTCCAACAATCGGCTCATCTGTGGGCCACTCAAATTCCCCTGGCTTGGGTTTTTCCTTAACAATCTCTTTTTCCAAAGCCGCAGCGGCAGGAACTTGCCCTTCCACCGCCGGTGCTAAACCTGTGGCTTTTCCTTTGCTTCCATTGCTTCTATATCTTATCGCCACAAAACACAACGAACTCACAACTACCACAAAGAGCGAGCGCCAAGCAACAATTCGTTTCATTTGTTTATTCCTTTTCATATCACTGCGTCAATCAAAATCAAAAACCTTTATTCGTCAGCTTCCTCGTCAGCAGGCTTCCCACCCAAAAAGGTATAAATTGAATCTGCAATCGCGTTGGCAGTGTCAAACATTCCAGATTTGCTGCACATCTTTTCATATTCTTTAGGGCATGTCAAAAAGCCCATCTCAATCAACACGGCCGGCGAATAGGTAGAAAGTGTAAATAAATAGGCCATTTTTTCAACCCTGCGCAACTTCTTCTTGCCATATTTCGCCGTGTTTTCGCCGACCAGTTCGGCAAAAGCTCGTGATTGCGGGAACCAATAAAAAACTTCAAGGCCTTTAACTTTATTAAGGTCTTTGATAACACCAGGTGAATTAGCATGCAGCGCAATATAAAAATCCGGCTTTTTCTTCTCAGATTCTTCAAATCTGGCATCCCACCCAATATATCTGCCAGTCTTTTCGTCTTCATCATTTCTAGTCATAATTACTTTGGCACCCATCGCTTCCAACCTGTTCTTAACGACCTTCGCCGTCGCAAGGGTTACGTGCTTCTCTTTATGAATGTCTGGAGTATAACAGGTCCCTGGATCCTCCACACCGTGACCTGGATCAAGAGTTATTGTCAAGTTTTTAAAC
>BNZN01000039.1 GCA_026001145.1 Clostridia bacterium
GTGTTAGTTCATGTATACATATTTTGGCAACATCAAACTCGTCACATTGCGGCCACAGTAAAGGATATAAAAGAAATATTATGACTAATTTGGAAAAAACTTTGATTGCCTTATGCACGGTCAGCATTATTAGTGCCGGCGTTTGTGTTTTTGCTGTATGTCACCATAATCACGATAAATCCCGTTCTTGTGGTGCCGGCAGACGTTACCGCGACAACAATAAAGTCAAATTTTCTGCCGAATTCCCCTTTGAGGATGATTTTGACGAACTGGTTGATTGGAACGACAACGTTAAAAAAACGACGAGTTGGGATACTAAAGACAAACTTGACGGAGACAAGAATGTTGTTACCGAAACTAATAAATTGTCCACAGCCGAATATTCGCTGATTATAGATAAGGTGTTTTTGTGTGACATGACAGAAGGAAATTCGAACGGAGCTTCGATTATTATTGATGCCAATGGAAAAGATAGTCAAGTCTCTTTAACCACCGACAAAAACATCGCTGATGAGGTGAAAGTTGTTATTGATGAGAAAGCAAAAACCATAATGCTCTCTGGAGAAAAAGGACGTAGATATAACTTTTCGAAATTTGAGCTTAAACTTCAAACCAAAGTAAATAAAGTTGGATTAGGAGGAGGCTTTAATTTAGATTTCGATCTGGGAAAGGTAGATGCATTTGCACTGACCGTCTCTGGAGGGATTACAGGGAAAATTAAAGCCGATGCAGCAAAAGATTTCAAATGTTCTATCTTTGGCGGAGGGGACCTTTCTCTTGATGGTAGCTCTGAGAGTCTGGATATAAGGATTGATGGTGGCGGTCAAATATCGGCCCACAATTTCAAAACGCAAACCGCAACGGTAGTTATCAATGGGGCAGGAAAAGGCGAAATTCATGTGTTAAAGACCTTGAAAGTAAACATATGTGGTTGCGGTGTTGTTTTGTATTCCGGTGATCCACAGGTTGAAAAAAGTGTCTTGGGAGTAGGTTCGGTAAAAAAACTGTAGAGAAAATCTCGAGTATAATTTGCATTCTCCAAAAGAACAATATCGTGAAAGACTATGATACAAAATTCACAGCAGAGAAACGACCCGCTAAGGCATAGCCAAAGCGGGCCTTTTTCCATTATTCTGATGACTTTCCCTAATTGTTAATTTTTGTGATTTCTCCATTATTTTCAACCTGATGGAAGGTGAGGGCTATGGAACATCTATTTGAATACCAGAAACTACATGAGGAAATGGCTGGTTGTGAAAGAAATAGTTGTACGGGCATCTGTTGAGATAAGCTGTGCAAGAACATGTGCCCGCAGTTGCGAAGGGAATTGCTGGCAAAAAAATGCAACACAATAATCTGCAGAGGATATCTGTGGCAGATACCAAAGAAAATTGGCATGGAGTATTATTCACAAGCATTTGCAAATGAAAAAATATATGCAAATGCAAAGAAATGGAAGAAAATGCAAAAATTCTCTTTTCATCAATTTTCATAAACTATCATAAACTCGCCGTTGCAATCGGTGAAAACTTGATGTATAATGAAGTGCATAAGGATGGGAAATTTTAGGGATTCAATTTTCCGCTTGTCTTGCAAGTGCAATTCCAAATGTATTGCTAATAGTAAGCAAAAAGGGGTTCGTTTTCTGCAAGCAATACTTCACCATATCGTGCAGAAAACGAACCGCCTTTTGTGGCTTTGTATACCAAATTCTCTGCCAAAGATTGCTCGTGTTCATCGTTAGCCATTTCCATGCATTCAGCAGCGTCTTCGAGTAGTGATTCCTTTGCAAATTTGATGCCTTCGCTTTTGCGGTTGCATCTTTTTTCATTTTTTGAAAAACTTAAGCTTAAAACTTGCAGTCGGCTGCGTCCAATTTGCCGACTTGTAATTGGCTTTAGTTTGGTGTATAATTAGTAAAGTTCTTAGATTGGACGGGGCTGCGCTGGTGTAGCTCAGGCGGCAGAGCGCTTCCTTGGTAAGGAAGAGGTCAGCAGTTCAAGTCTGCTCATCAGCTCCAATAAGGTCCGAACGTCAAATCGTCGCATCCGGGTGTGGCACAGTTTGGTAGCGCGCTAGAATGGGGTTCTAGAGGCCGTGGGTTCGAATCCCGCCACTCGGACCATGATTTTCCGTGTAAGTATGTATACAGCGTAAATATGATTGTTTGTTTTATATTGTGGAGGAATTTGTAATGAGAGGATACAAAATAGTAATTTCTAACAAGCAAAATAAAGTCAGAATCCCAACCGGATTTCAGCTGCTCGTCAGAAGATGTTGTAATGCGGTCTTGCAGGAAGAAAGGGTTAAGCTACCAGCAGAGATTGGCATCAATTTTTTGGATAATGAGCACATGCAAGCTTTAAACAAAGAATATAGGAATGTTGATGCGGCGACTGATGTTCTTTCTTTTTCGCTTGGCGAAGACGGTGTTTATGAAAAGAATTTAGAAACAGGCGGCACCATGTTGGGCGATGTTGCTATTTCGCTCGAGATGGCAATGGCGCACGCAAAAAGGTATGCGCATTCTTTTGAGCGAGAAGTGGGTTTCTTGGTAGTGCATGGAATACTGCATATTCTTGGCTATGACCACGAAAAAGGCCTTTTGGAAGCTGAGGAGATGCACAAAAAGGAGGAAACGATCATGTCCAAGGTAGGGTTAGAATTAAATGTCTCTGGAAGAGGAAGTTTTCTTAGGGTGTGATAAAAAGGATGGAAACTCCACGTGCGTCGTTTATCTCGATTGTTGGCGAGCCTAATGTTGGTAAATCGTCGTTACTGAATGCGTTGGTAGGCAAAAAGGTCGCGATAGTCACACCCAAAGCACAGACAACTAGAACACGAATCACCGGGCTTGCTGAAACTGTGCCAGCAGAACTCACAGACGGTCTGGAAAAGGTTAAGCAGGAAATCATGGCCGGCACGATAATTGTTCCAGCAACTGACGAAGAGTTGGGACTCTTTCTCGAATCTCTTAAAAACACGGAGGAAACAAGCAAAAAATAAAGGACCAAGTCAAATTAACTCAGTCCGATGGTTCTACTCCAATTCCCGTAAACAGCAATTGCAATTGCTG
>BNZN01000040.1 GCA_026001145.1 Clostridia bacterium
AGATAGTAATAATTTGATTAAAGCTTTAACAGCAGCTAAATTCGCCGTTACAAAGCTTTCGACAACTGGTGGTTTTCTTTCTTTGGGGAACACGACACTTCTCATCGGCGTTGATGATAAAGATGTGGACGCGGTTTTCAAGATTATTGAAGAAAAAAACAAAAAACGCAGTAGGGTTGTGCCAACTTCGGCCTCTTATGGTCTGGGAGTTTATTCTGCTTTTCCCGTTAATGTTAAGGTTGGGGGGGCGATTGTTTTTGTTTTGAACGTTGAGAGATTCGAAAAAATATAAGAGATTTGGGAAAGTATAAAGGGGCTTGAAAAAATATAAAATGATCGATTTTTTTCATAATCAAATCGAAAACGAAGACGTTTTCACGTCCTTACTGCGATCAAACAAACGATTTCACGCCATCTTGTTGTTTGGAGACAGATTAAAACGTAATGCTTTTGCAAAGTTTGCTGTGGCTCATATATTGGGTGTTGACGCATTAGAATTTGCCAAAAGTTCGATTTTGCACACAGATGTTTCGGTTTTGAACGACAGTTCAGATATAATAACAATCGATAACATTCGGGAGCTCAAAGAAGAACTCCAAAGAAGGGCGTGTCTCGCTCCTCAAAGGGTCTGTTTGATTGAAACGGCCGAGAGAATGACTTTTCAGGCTCAGAATGCGTTATTGAAGTTGATTGAAGAGCCCCCGGGAAATGCTTGTTTTATTCTTACAGCTTCAGACAAAACGGGGTTTTTAGAAACTATTCTTTCCCGGATTGTTTGTGTTCATCTTAAACCGGCAACCAAAGACGAGTGTTTTGAAGTTTTGGTGAAAGATGAAAATTTGTTAGAGGAACGGGCAAGATACCTTAGTGATCTGTTTGATGGCAGCCTTGAATTGTGCATGAAAATTTCTCAGCCGGGAGCTGGCAGCAAAATGTTGTTGATTGCGGAAAATTTTTGTAACCACTTGGAGAAAAAACAAATCTATGACTTGGCTGTGGAGCTTTGCAAGGTCAAAAACAAAGAGGATCTGACCTTGTTTTTGTGTTGTCTCAAATATCTTTTGGTGCAGCGGTGTAAGTTGTGTAAGTCAAAAGAAGCAGAAACTAAGAATCTCCTTAATTTAATCGAAGTGATAGACAAAACCCTAAGTCAACTTAAAAAAAACGCAAATTTCAACCTGACTTTAAGTTGGTTTTTATCTCGCTTGTGTGTGTAGTTTTTTATGGGATGGTGTTTTTTTGTATATTCTATCCGTTAGGCTATCGAAATATGAAAGTCTGGTGCAATTCAAAACATCTCAGGAAGTAAAGGTCGGTTCCTATGTTTTCATTGGTGACGACAAGGGCGTGGATTATGCCAAAGTTGTTTCAAAAAAAGAAGCAGCTGATTCTGAAGCTTCCCAACTGCAAGAGATCTTTAGGGTTGCTGACAAAAACGATGAAAAGGTTTTGAGTGCACTTAAGGAAAAAACCGAGAGGGCATTCAAACAATGTATTCTCATGGTAAAAAAAAGAAAGTCTGAAATGAAGCTTTTGGATGTGGAATATAATTCGATGAACAACAAGTTTTTCTTTTATTTCAAAGCGGAAGGAAGAATTGACTTTAGGCAGCTTGCCAGGGATTTCGCTTACACGTTGAAGGCAAAAATAGAATTCAGGCAGGTTGGAGTCAGAGATCAGGCAAGGGTCATTGGAGGTTTTGGAATTTGTGGTCGTGAATTTTGTTGCAGAGCGTTTTTGAACAATTTTGACAGTGCTTTCCTGAAGAGGTTGAAGGAACAAACAACTTCTCCAAGCAAAATATCAGGGGCATGTGGGAGGGTGATGTGCTGTTTCAAGTTTGAGCCGCCAGATCTTACCCTTACAAAGATGGAAGAAAATGATGTAAAAGAATCAACTATTTCAGAAAAAGAAGAAGAAAAGCCGGGAAAATCAAAAGAAAATGACGCAAAGAAACCCGCTATTCCCGCTGTGTCGGGAAGAAAAGAGAAAAAGTCAGAAGTGGGGGGATTTTGCAGTGAAGAATAATGTCAAGGAACTTTGCTCTATTTATGGGGTCTCTGGATACGAAACCGATGTCGCCAGCTTCATAATGGAACAAATATCTCCATTTTGTGAGTGCAGTGTGGATAATCTTGGGAATGTTATTGCTTTCAGAAAGGGAAAGAGTTCTTCTAAGCGGAATGTTGCATTTTTTGCTCACATGGACGAGGTTGGCTTTTTGGTAAGTAGTGTGGCAAGCAACGGTAGCTTAAAACTTGCAGAGGTTGGGGGAACTAACGCCAACATTCTGGTTGGTCAGTCTCTTGTGGTTTGTGCCGAGGAAAGATTAATTCCGGGTGTTGTTGGGGTTGAACCTGTTCATCTGCAAAATAGTGATGAACGTTACCGACCCGTTCGGATTGAAGATTTA
>BNZN01000041.1 GCA_026001145.1 Clostridia bacterium
TCCGCCATCGCTGAAGAAGGTGTGATTGGGTATATCGGAGCTATTTCGGTGAACGCGTAAGCAACATGAGCCGCAGCGGCATTTCCGTCCATTGTTTTTTTCTTTCTTGTCAATATATGCACCTCCAAAGCAACAAAAAGTCCAAAATGGTGCGGATGAAGGGACTTGAACCCCCACATCGTTAAATACCAGATCCTAAGTCTGGCGCGTCTGCCATTCCGCCACATCCGCAAATACCATGGATTCATTATACCTCAGACTTCAATCGGATGCAACTCACAATTATATTTTATGCTCAACACACTAAAATTTTATAATATTTCACGAAAATTTAGATTATTCTCCGAAATCAATTTTTTGTCGAAAAATTTGAGAAAGAGTTTGATATCTCAAGTAGTCTGTAGTACAATGGTAAATGTGAGAGACGGAGTTCGTCTCCGAAATTTTGAGGGAGGTATTTTTATGGAAACAAGGAAGATCAGGAAAAACGTAGCGTTGATGCTAATCACGGTGGCGATGCTCGCAGCGCCAGATTACTCGCAGGCCGTGCGTGACCACAATCCAGCGCAAGACGAGGCACACGAGCAGACAGTGCAAGCAGCACGCGCGCGCCTGACGGCGTTGGTTGCGGGCTGCGACGCGTCGTGGGACGCTCTCGCTGCCCCGCCTTTTGCTGCGTTGGTGCCGTTACGCGCGACCGGCGCGCCTGGTGGTCCGTTGCCGGCAGACCTGTGGGACCCAGGCGCGGCCGCGGAACGGCGGTCGCGGACGACCGAGTGCCTGGCCGTTGGTCGCGCCGGACAAAGAAACGTGGATGCTGGAACATCGCATCTGCGAAGCGTCCGCTACGGACGGAGCTGGCGCTTTGGCAGCAGACTTGGATGTGGATGTCCGCCGGCATCTGCGTGCAGCGGCGCAAAGAGCGCGGGGCTTGGCGGCCACCGCGACTGCGGCGGCGTCGTCGGTTAACATCCACAACAACGTGCGAACAGACTTGCAGAAGGTCGCCGCGTTCCTACTGGAAGCAATCCGAGGGCGAGCGAACAGGTACAATAGAGCAGCGACGGACCGCGACAACAGCGACGTTCTTCGTTTGGCAGAGCGGAGCGTGGCAATCGTTGCCGCGTGGCGGGGCGCAGGACCGTAAGGCCGCGCCGCGCTGTCTGGTCGAGTGCAGCACGCCGAGGCCGCGCTCGGCGCGGCTCGGCAGGCGCTCGCTGCCGGCTCGGCGACGGCGAGCGCGGCGCAGGCCGCTGTCGTTGGTTTTCAGCGAGACGCTGCCACTGACGCGGCTCGCCGTCGCCAAGCCGAAATTGAGAACGTGTAGTTACGAGCCATCCCCATAATAGATGCAAGTTGGTTCGCAAGCGCGCCGAAAGGCGCGCTTTTCTCCGTGCTGCGTTGCGTTGGCCTCGCGGTTTTGAGGAGCGTGCCGCCGAGGCACAGGCGCAGGCCGGCGCGTTTGCTTTTCTGTTGCCGACTTTGCAGACAATAACTCAGTACCTGCGCACTTCCGTTCGCGCGGCGGCGTGGCGTTGCGTTGTGGACGACGAAGCCAGCGTTATTACACTGCTGATCGCGATTTTGTCTTTTCTCGTGAGCAAAAATCGTGTTAGGTCTTTGGGTGAAGCGTTGGATCTTTGGCGAGAAAAAGCTGGTGCCAAAAGTAGAGACGGCGAAACGTTGCAACAGCTTTGTCATCAACACTAGGAACATAACTATGAGAAGCCGCCGTGAGAGGCGGCTTCTCGGCGGTTTTCTAAGCGTATCAGCGGCCGCACACGAGACAGGCGCAACCACAGAAAAAACACTCACCAGCGAGAGAACAACACACAGGACTTTTTGCAATTTCTTCTTGCAATTCATAAAAGCACATCCTTCAAATTTTTCAAACACAAAAAAATCTTAAATTTTATTGATCATCGTCCGAACAGTGCTTAGCCTCATAAAAAACATCATCTTCGAGAATCATTCACGAAAGCCTGGTCAGCAAGGATAGACAGGATCAAAGCACTCCAAAATAACTACGTCTGCTGCAACACCGTTCGGGTGTTGTCTTATTAATTCCGCAGGTTGCAAAGTGGGGCAGCCGTTGTCGTCGTCCACAAACAACAAATCAGTAACGCCTGCGGCGGCCCAAAAAAATGGCCAATACGATTTCTGCGCCTTTTTGAAAACAAACAAGGTATCTAGTTTTCCCCTCCACATTTCTTCGCTAAGGCACGAAGCATGGAAACCCTTCACCACCGTGCCGTCCGGCCGCCGGATGTCGCAAAGTTGCGAGCAAGCGTTCCAGAAAGAAAATGAGGCCGTCTGGCCACAGCCAGCCGCCGCTGCCACGCGACCCATGTGAAAACGCGCGCCGCTAAGCGCGCCCAGCAACAACACATTGCCACAATCGTGGC
>BNZN01000042.1 GCA_026001145.1 Clostridia bacterium
ACCCCAAATTACGATTTATTACCACCCTTTCGGCTCATGCCACGCCTGTTGTTTGTCGCTTTCTTTAAAGACGACAGTTTTTCATCGCTTGTTTGTTTGAACTTACTCATCATATCTTCGAAGTTTTGCGGCAACCCGCCACCACTAGTTCGTCTTTCTCGTAGCGGAGCACGTCTGGGCGAAGCGGTACGGTTTTCACCGTTAAATGGCCGTCCCGGACCTTTTCTTTGTCTTTCAAAATCAGGTTTTATTCTTTCGAACCGTTGACCCGACGGTTTTGTCACTGCTGACTTACCTGGCCTAGCTTTCTTGATTGAAAAACTAAGCTTCCCTTCCCTATTTTCGAGCAAAACCACATTGACTGAATCACCAATTTTCAGGAAGTCACTTACTCCTTTGATGTAATCATGCGACATTTCTGAGATGTGCACCATTCCAGAGCGGCCATCCTCAAGCCTGATAAATGCACCGTACTGCACAATCCACGTAACAACACCTGTCAATATTTCGGGACTGCTCAAAATATAATCCTCCTAAACAGTTTTTAAAAATTGCCTGACGTGTCGATAAACACGCGCTCTTCGGGGTATACATAGTCCAATTCCCTTGCCTTTTGTTCAATGAAGTCTTCTTCTGAGCTTTTCTCTAATTTTTTCCTAAGTCGTTTGTTAATTTCAAGCTGTTGAGTGTGTTTACTTTCCAGTTCTTCAAGTTTGTGATTGTTCTGATTTCTCTCATGTTGCAGCCTGATAATGTTAATAAAACCCCAAATGGTGAGATAAACCATTATCAAAAGCAACAAAGGCTCCAGTTTATGAAATTTTGGTTTGTTTTTTTTCTTGAGCACGAATCTCACCCTCTTTTACCAAACGTCCACAGAGTCTACACACCACGGATGATACCACATTTTTTAAACTTATGCAACTCTGACAGCTTAATGTAATAGGGCCTTTTATGAACAGGCATCAAAAAACAAAAAACACCTCAGAAATGGCTTTCACAAGGTGTTTTGTCATTTTATATTATGCAATCGACTAGGTCGTTCACAACGAGTCGACAATCTTTGCCAATTCTTTCTTCTCTTACACGGCGTCTTCGTCGCTGTCAGTTGCTTGTGAAAAAACTGTGGATGTGGCGAAATAGAACGCAATCCTCCTCGTGTATGGGGCTAATTTCTTCTTGGTCTGGTAAACTTGTTTGCCGCAACAATCGGCGTGCAAAAAGTTCCTGTGGTCATTACCACACCACAAAAGAATGCTAATGTTTTCTTGTTTTTCATAAAAATGCCCCTCCTTAAATTTCGGAGCCAGAACACTCAGAACACCTGGCTCTCATATCCAAGAGTTTATCACAATTTATCAGTCTTATCAATAGTTTTTTGCTGAAAAAATTAATTTCAAAGAATAAGCCAAATTAACGCGGGATATTTGTGAATTTTTAGGCGTTTTATATAAAATATATTAGTTGTGTGCGTGATTATGTCTTACATAAAACGAAAGAACACAGTAGAAATAAATCAAGTGAATGGTGTGGGTAACAGGACTTGAACCTGCACGATTTTACTCACTAGTACCTGAAACTAGCGCGTCTGCCTATTCCGCCATACCCACAAATCAATCCAATTGTTTTAGATTTTTTTAAACTCCCTTTCCCCACCGATTTCATTGATGTTCATTATACATTACGACAAACGACCTAGTCAATACCTCTTTCTGTGTTAATTATACACCTCAAAAAAACAACTCGATATGATATAATTGAGAAGTAAGAAGAGATCATGAATTAAATTAGACGAGGGTAAGATATGCTAACTTTCATATTAGGAATGGCAGGATATGGCAAAACAACAAGGCTGTGGCAACAACTGAAAGAGGACGTTGAAGCAAAAAAATCGAAACGTTACATAGTATTGGTACCGGAGCAATTTTTATTTGTCGCAGAAAAGCAATTGGCTAATTTTTTGGGGAATAAACTAGATTTGAACATAGAGATCACGGGATTTAATAAACTTTGCAAAGAAACAGCTTTGGACGGCAGCATAAGCGAAGAAGCAAGAAAATTTCTCTTGTTTATGGCAATTACGAAAGTTCAAACCAACTTGTTAGTTCTTAAGCAAGCAAAAAAAACAAAAATATTCCAAGAAGTGTTTTCTTTGCTAAAACAACCGGAAAATGGCAAAAACCTTGAAAAACTGTTAAATTCCATTGATATTGGCAACCTTCGATTGAATGGCAAATTGCGTGACATAAAGCTGATATCAGGGGAATATAATGCCCTTATGACAAAAAAATTTGGGAATCAACACGGAATAACAACAACTTGTGAGTTATTGAAAGAAAACGGCTATTTTGATGAAACCAGTTTTTATATAGATTCGTTTTTCACCTTTTCTGAGGG
>BNZN01000043.1 GCA_026001145.1 Clostridia bacterium
ATGATGTGGGATCTTTCTCGGTTTAACAAAAAAATGAAAAATGTATACGGGTATGAGAAGATTACCTCGAAGCTATCTGAACTGGATGGGATTGTTAAAAATAAATTTGGTGGCACGATTGATGGGATTGTTAAAAATAAATTTGATAAGCTCCTGTTAGTTCAAAAACTTTAACCCCATATGTCAGTGCACCAAGCCCCATTTGAGCCAAACCCGCATCGGTGAATATCATACCTTTACGTCCGCTATTTTCGACCAGTGTAGTTATACCTAACTTCTGTTTCATAAAGTTCAAGCAATTTTGTGGTCCCAGTTGGTTGCAGGTTTGGACTGCAACAGCGTTTGAAGACCACTCTATCGCGGATGTCAGTGGAATATCGCCATCATACTTTCGACTTACGTTTTGCGGCCAGGCAGGTTTCCCATCCTTTGCCTCATTGAGAGGTTTGTCGAGGACACGCGAGGAGTAATTCAACAAATTATTGTCTATGGCCAGGGCATAAACGGACACGGGCTTTATTGCAGAACCGGGTTGCCGGGTGGTCCCAGTTGCTCGGTTTAAGCCACGGTTAACCTTTTTTTTGCCGATTCCGCCAACAATTCCTTTGACTGCACCATTTGGATCCATAATAACCATCGCCGCTTGCAGATTTTTCCCGTTTGTTACGTGTGAGAAAACCGAAGATGCCTCGAATTCACCTTCCAGGATGTCTTGAATTGGCTCATCCATAGTCGTATAAATCCGATATCCCCCGCCGTATATCTGTTTTTCCGCATATTTTCTTGTGTAACCATATTTCTTCATCAAATCTTCAGCAACGTTCGTGATAATGTGATCCACAAAATAACTGTTGACGCCACCTGTTTTATTTTTTGGGTTATTTACATCAGCTAATTTCAACTCTGCAGAAACAGCCTTGTCATATTGTTCTTTAGTAATAAAATCCGATTCCAACATCAGTTTTAAAACGTACTTTTGTCGCTTTTTATTAGCTTCTGGTTTCAAAAATGGGTCGTAACCAACTGGCCAGCGGGTGATGCCAATAATTGCCGCTGCCTCATGCAATGTCAGGTCTTTTGCAGATTTGTTGAAATAAAGATTTGCCGCTGCTTCAACTCCATATACATTGTTTCCAAATGTAACTGCGTTGAGATAACGTTCAAGAATTTCCTGCTTTGTCAACTTCTTTTCAAGATAAAGTGCCCTTATTATTTCCCGAATTTTTCGAGGTATGGTCGGTGCGTTGTCTCCTGTAACGTTTCTGACTACCTGCTGTGTAATTGTGGAGCCACCTTGCCTCCCATGAAGGAATGGGAAAATTTCGTTTAAAAAGGCTGCTGCTGTCCTTACCAAATCTACTCCTCTGTGATGCAAAAATCGTTTGTCTTCAACTGCAATAGCTGCATTCCCAATGTATTCCGGAAGATCTTCATAATTTACCCATATTCTGTTTTCAGAACCGTGTAATTTACATACTTCGTACGGATTGTCTTGCTTGTTGGTTGCATAGATTATTGTCGAAAAGTTTGTAATACAACTGTCGATATCTTTTTTGTTTTTCACTATGCTTGCTACGTATATGGTTAAAAATACGCCTACTATGCAACAAACAATGACACCAATACAAAACATCACGGTAATAGCATTTAGCAGCTTGTTTTTAAAACGCTTGGCTTTTTTTGATTTGATTTTGGCCAAACAGAACCCCTCTTCTCAAGAATATCCCTAAAATGTAAAGCAAAGGCAACCTGACGTTGCTTAATTATAATATTAATTCCACATTTTTACAAGCGATTGTTTTGAACCGTTCTGTGCTACAACGTAGATTTGTCAATGATGTGAGACAAAGCGATTTTCCATATTCTAATTATCTTTGTTGCTTTGTCATGAGCAAACAAAAACGGAAAATAAATGATGCTTTCAAAGCATTCCGAAGTTCGTAGCACATCGCTTTCTCGAACTTCGTATAATATAGTTACGGTGAAAACACCGTACAAAACCTCAGCATTCCACTAGCTTTGTGGAGTAATGAGGGATGCTCAGGCAGAGGGCTCAGATCGAACTTTGAAGTTTAGCTTCCTAAGAAAGGATTGCGCCTCTGCCTTTACGGATCGACACTTATGAGCTGGATAGCGTTTAGCGCTGAATATCTAACGAGGTTGTGTGCCGTGAAAGTTAGAGGATAACTCTGCCTGCGAAAAAATTGCGTCTGGTTACGATGTGAAAGTCATCAACCCAATTCAGTCTGCGGCGTTCCGCAAGATGTACATACGTCAAACGAAGAACGACAGCAAAGACGCTTTCATCATAGCACAGATTATGCATTTTGGACAATTCTCGGTAACCACTCTTTCGGAAGAAAACATCGTTG
>BNZN01000044.1 GCA_026001145.1 Clostridia bacterium
CTCATAGCTATCAACCCCCTTTCGCAAGAGAGTTGACCAGACCGCTTTAAGCGAGACCTACTCCGCAGAGTATTATAACACAAATCCAAGCTATTTTCGAGTTTTTTGTAAGGCACGAATTTAAAGATTTTATTTTTCTATTCGTGGAAAGAGTATATCGCCCTTGTTTAGAGGATTGCTGCTAGGTGTTTGCCCCCAGATTTTTGCCGATTCCCAGGTGCACAAATGTTCGGGTAAATTTAGTTGCTTTTGGATTTTTGCAGCGGATTCCGGCATGATAGGTGTTATCAAAACCGAAATGACACGCAAAACTTCCAAAAGGTTATAAAGAACCCCGGCAAGTTTCGAATTCTGAGTGGGATCCTTTGCCAGCGCCCACGGAGCGGTTTCATCAACATAACGATTTGCAGCATTCACAACCTTCCAGATTTCACCAAGTGCTCGGGGCGGGTTGAGGTCATCCATAAACTGTTCCATTTCTCTGATGGCAGCCTTGCAGACTTCACGAAGAGTGTTTTCTTCGAATGCTTTTTCTTCTGGCAAAAGACCATCGAAATATTTGAATGCCATCGTGGTGGTGCGTGAAACGAGGTTGCCCAGGTCATTTGCAAGGTTGGTGTTGATTCTGGTTATTAAGGCGGAATTTGAAAACAGGCCATCGTCACCGAACGGCATCTCGCGCAACAAAAAGTATCTTATTGCGTCAACGCCATAAAGATCGCATAACTTAATTGGATCAACAATGTTGCCTTTTGATTTCGACATTTTGTCCCCATCGAACAGCAGCCAACCGTGCCCGAATATTTTTTTTGGCAGAGGCAACCCCAAAGACAGCAGCATGGCAGGCCAGATAATTGCATGAAAGCGCATTATTTCTTTGCCAACGAGGTGCAAATCGCAGGGCCAAAATTTTTCAAAATCATCATATTTGTCATTGGCAAACCCTAACGCACTGATATAGTTAGAGAGAGCGTCGATCCACACATAAACTGTGTGTTTTGTGTTGAAATCAACGGGGATCCCCCAACTAATTGAAGTGCGTGAAACACAAACGTCCTCAAGGCCGAGTTCCATGAAGTTCTTGAGCATCTCGTTTTTTCTCGAAGGTGGCGAAATAAAATCCGGCGCGGAATTGAAGAACTCTTGAAGCTGCTTTTGGTATTTGCTTAGTTTGAAAAAATATGCTTCTTCGCTGAAATCAATGACTTCGCGATTGCAATCAGGACACTTGCCGTTTACTAGCTGATAGTCGGTGAGGAATGTTTCACACGGTTGGCAATATTTCCCAGTATAATTACCTTTGTAGATGTCGCCGTTTTCATAAAGTTTTTTGAATATTGCCTGAACTGACTGAACATGATAGTCATCTGTTGTTCTAACAAACCTATCAAATGAAATGTTTAGTTTTGCCCACAACTTTTGGATGCTTGCAACAATCTCATCAACATATTCCTTGGGGGTGCTGCCGACTGAAAGTGCTTTGGCTTCAATTTTTTGACCATGTTCATCGGTGCCGGTCAAGAACATCACTTCGAATCCCTGAAGACGCTTATATCTTGCAAGGGCGTCAGCGGCAACAGTTGTGTAACAGTGACCCAGGTGCAGATTGTCTGATGGATAATATATCGGGGTGGTTATATAAAATGTTTTTGGCACAAAATTACCTCCCAATTAGCTTGCTTCTTCGTTTAGGATTCTTTTTAGCCAGATCTGGCCAATATCCAAAGCGTGATAAAGACTGTCTTTTTCTGATTTTTTCTTGCAGACGTTGTGGTTCGATGTGCTGATTAACTCAACCGAAACTTTGGTCGCAAGGTCAAGATCTTCCCATTTCTTGTTTTCTAACGCGGTCAACTTTATGATGTATCTTTCATCTGGATTGCCATAAAACACGTCATTTCCCAGTCTGGCAAGTGGAAGACCTTTGTAAGTTAATTCTTTTTTAACTTCTTTGATTTGCGATGTGTCTTTCTTGTCAGTTGTTTTTCTTGGAGTTTTTGCTGTTTTTTCAGGGGCTTTTTTTTCCATAGTTGTTTCTTTGGTTAGGACTTCTTTTGCTGAGGTTGTTTTTGCTTTTGCCTCTTTGGTCGGTTTAGATGTGGCTTTGGGTTTGACTGGTGTTTTTT
>BNZN01000045.1 GCA_026001145.1 Clostridia bacterium
CAACGATGTTTTCTTCCGAAAGAGTGGTTACCGAGAATTGTCCAAAATGCATAATCTGTGCTATGATGAAAGCGTCTTTGCTGTCGTTCTTCGTTTGACGTATGTACATCTTGCGGAACGCCGCAGATTGAATTGGGTTGATGACTTTTCTTAGGAAGCTAAACTTCAAAGGTCGATCTGAGCCCTCTTCTTGCGTATTCCTCATTACTCCACAAAGCTAGTGGAATGCTGAGGTTTTATACGGTGTTTTCACCGTAACTATATTATACGAAGTTCGAGAAAGCGAATTTGTTTCGAGCTTCGGAATGTTTGAAAAGCAAAAAATCGGCATGCAAAGCCACAAAAGGGCCTGCAAGCCAAATAACATATCTAACAACGTTTTTAAAGCTTCTTGACAACGTCTTCCGGCGATACAATCTTAACCGGCGACCCCTCGTAATGCTTGGCATCACGGGTAACAATTTTATCCATCTTGTGCCGCTTGGCACAAGATGCTTGCAAGGCATCTTCGTAATCACCCATTGGCAATTCGAATGCCTTTTCACAATCGTTGCCGTTAACATCCAGCACATTGATAACGGCTGGCGCGTCGCCTGCTGACGGCCAAGCTTCGGGTGTATTGCGTCACCACTGCTCCGCGTAGCACCACACGCTGGCTAGATGAGCCACAACCTCTCCGTCTGTTTCCGTTACGCTGGCCGTTGCTACGAGCTGGTCCTCCGCACAGCAAAACCACGCGCAGGCTCGCGCAAAGGCCTCACCGAGCGCCGTGTTTGCGTAAACGGGCTGGCCAGCGAGACGCACATACCCGGCAGAACGGCTCACCGCCATCTGATTTGCGGTCGATCGCCTCGCGGAGTTCCCGGAGCGCGGGCCCCAAGGCACTCCACATTCCGTACGCGCAGTCAATAGCCGTGCGAATCGCGTCTCGCTGCTCGCTTATGGTGTCCCCGCCTGCCGGCCCGAGCGACGAAGATGAAGGGCCTACCGCGAGCATTGCTGTTGTGATTAGCAGCAACGCCACATTTTTCCTGATCTTTCTGTTTTTCATAAAAACACCTCATTTCTAAATTTGGAGCCAAACCATTTGACTCTCACAGTCATTAGTGTACTACAAACTATTTGAAATGTCAACTTCATTTTTGCTGAAAATTAACTTCGTATAATAATTTATCATTAAATAGAATTTGTGTTTTTGGGCAGTTTCCACAAAGTATAGTTAGGTAGCGCCCACATGCTTCTTTCCGTTGCTCCTGTTCATCGCCAAGGCGTCTGCAGGCATCCTTCCCGGCAGCGTCTGCCCACGGCTGACGCTGCATGAGAGCGTCCAGGATAACATTCGTGTCAATCAGCAGTTTTATAACGTGCCCTCCGCTCCACTTTGGACTGTTCGAGCGTTGTGCCATCGTTTAGGATAGAACCAAGTAGTGACTTGATGATATCAACCTTGTCCTGCTTAGCACTGGAAAGTTTGTCGACATTTTTGCCGTTCTTGGTGATAAAGATGTCCTCCATGGACACCAATGAGAGATACCGGCCGATGTTGTTTTTGAACTCGGTGGCAGTAACTAACATAGAAAATCCCCTTTTTGATTTCGGGCAATATTTATGATTTATGATTTCAATAATACTATACTAGAAACCCGAATCGAACGGTTTTGTCAACAACAATCGCCTGATTTTTCAATAGTATAGAGAAAGTGGCAGTAACTTAACGAAAAAAGCCCAGTATTACTGGACTTTTCTGTGTCATACCGTTCTATCAATGACGACGTGTTTTAATGGCGGAGAAGGTGGGATTCGAACCCACGCGCCGATCTCTCAACCTACTCCCTTAGCAGGGGAGCCTCTTCAACCAAACTTGAGTACTTCTCCAAAAACACTTAAAATACAGAACACTGCGCTTACCTAGTCTAGAAAAACCGCACCGCTTTATGATCTTATTATATCTTAACTTTTTGCCAATTGCAAGTGCAATGTTTTTCGAGGAGTGGCCGAAGAGAAACTCAAATAAAATCAACCACAGCAAAAGGCAGCTCGCATTTGTCGTAACTCTCACGAAACCTTTGCTTTGCTTCTCCAAATTTGTTGCACGCTTCCACGAAAACCTCC
>BNZN01000046.1 GCA_026001145.1 Clostridia bacterium
AAAGGATCAAGAATTTCCGGTCCATCCGGCGCGGGCTACAGGAGGTCATCACGGAAATCAAGGCCGACACCTTCGGTAACGCCTATAGGGGATCCTCCCTGGAGACGGTGCTCGATTCGATCGCCGAGCAGCGGCAAGTGTTCAAAGGTGCCAATCACGCGTTTATGTGGAAGCCAAAACTACGTATTCCAGACATCTATGAGAGCCGTCCAAACCAGATTGCCTTCGGTCGTTTCCTCGACACCTGCCTTTGCTGCGATACCGAGCAGCACGTACTCGACGCAATCCGGACTTTAGAGCAGGTGGCAATAAAAGGCCTCGGGCCGGCTGCTGCTAACCTGCTGTATTTTTTGCATCCGACGATCATGCCCCCGTTCAACACAGCTATCATTAGAGGCTACAACGCGCTGACAAATGCCGGCGTCAAACTTGGCCGGTGGGATCAATATCTGGGGATGCGAAAAGGGATCCTGACGCTGAACTCCCAACATCGGAGCCTGCTGTCAAATGATTTAGGAGCGGCCGCTGCGTTCCTGTTCGATTTAGGTACGGAACGTTATCCGCTACCGCCGCAGGCGATGAACGGCTCGCTCGATGCATGGAAAGCAATTCTCGAGCAGGTCCGCGCCGAATCCGCTGCGGCAACGACAACTATCGCTCGCGACGCCGACCACACTCACACCGAAATCCAGGGATGGCTCCGGGATCTTGGAATGGCACTGGGCTATAGCGTATGGATCGCCTCGAATGATTCCTCCCGATCCTACCGTAACGGCCGGCTTAGCGACGGCTGCCTTGTGCAGTTGCCCGACAATATTGCATATGCAATGCAAGGCGATACCATCAAACTAATCGACGTTCTTTGGATCGATACCCAGGGACATGTCGCAGCGGCCTTTGAGGTCGAGCATACGACCAGCATCTACTCCGGCATCTTGAGAATGCTGGACCTCGCGCTCGGCATAGAAGGCGGCGCCGCGCATCACCTTTTTCTCGTCGCCCCTGATAATCGGCAAGGCGAGGTCCGGACGCAATTTGGCCGACCTGCGTTCTCCCGCGTGTCTGAATTAAATTTACGGTATCTTCCTTACAGCGAACTTCGAAATCATCGAGAATCGATTGCCCGCTTCGGCGAAGGCCTAAAGGGCTTGCTTGCCATCAGCAGACCGATCACTTCCGTTTCGTCATCCACCAAAATTCCAAGCGCCGGAATGCATGGATGTGGGTCGTCCGAAGTGCCGACTTGAAGGCCACAGCCCCGCTCGCCACGATGAATATCGGCAGTTAGGCGATCACTGCAGCCCGACGCCTTCTCGCAAAGACTATCAACTCACAGCTTCACGTTGATCATTCCACGACAATGCTGGGCGCACTCGCGACACGTCGCAGCACAGCGCGCCATCCGGTCGTCACCAGCAAACAATTCGCAATCCTTAGCGCAAGCCTCACATAGCTGAGCACATGCTCCGCATATGACACCGTGTTGCGGAGAAAAGCGAAGCAAGGAATTAGCTGTGGTTTGACACATCTCCGCACAATCGAGCAGGAGAGCCATATGTGCTGCGGCAACATGACCTTCTCCCTTTTCGGTACAGTACCTTGCAGTCTCGAGGCACATACGATGGGATCTTAGGCACTCTTCTATGCAGCTCTCCCGCGTCATGGCACCTGGAGTCATTCCAGGCATCGCAGAATGATCTGGTCCGTGAGCCGAAACGGGCCCCACGGCGAGACTGACTGCGGCAAGAACCGCAGACGATCCGAGAAGCTGACGACGGTCCATCATGTTATCTACCTTCGTTCGAACTGCTTGATACGGCGTCGAGATTTTGAACCTAATCAGCCAGCAAATCCCGCGAACGCTTAATGTTCAAGGTGCCTCTAGAAGAACGTTTAAACTCAATCCACTTGGAATTTCTCACCAGAGAAGGCGTACTCCGCCTACGAAATTCACGCTTGAGACTGCCTTCAGGTTGCGCTCCGCAATAGCCGCCGTCTCGCTTAGCTTACGATCCCAACTCAC
>BNZN01000047.1 GCA_026001145.1 Clostridia bacterium
CAAGTAAACCAGTGTTTCGAATGCCATCGTACAGACTCGTTCAACAATATCAAAGGCGTCGGCTGGTTTAAACACCACTGAGAAAACATGCCTTATGACGAGCATGGTCAGATTTGGTCCGACACCATTTGATTTTGGCTTCGCCGATCTCGTCTAATGAACGAACGCCCTCCGATACGTGAAAGCCTGCATTCTAGGAAACAAAACGTGTGAGCGTAGCTCGATTCCTTAGTTGGGTTGGACCGGGACTAATGGTTCAATCTAGCCTACAGTCTCGAACCCAATGTATGCGGAATTGTTTCAACCGTGACGCCGAGGTGATCTGCGATATCCTGGGTGGCGGTCGGTCGATGTCGCCGGTGGCACTAAGCAGTTCTCATAACAGCTTGCCATCACAGCACGGAGAACGGCACGCAGTGATCGAGAGCACCAAAAGAAATTCCTGCACAAGGGTACAACCGCGCTGCTTACTGTTGCGCGAAAACATCAAGCTTGCGAGATCGCAGCAATCTTTAACGTAGATCAGTTTTTTAAATCAACGGAAGCCTAACTTGCCAGTCGCTTGTACGCGACGCTGACTCTGGTCAGGCACCATGGTTGCCTCGATTAGATGCGTCCAAAATGGTGTTGGCATGCACAAGATATGGAGCGCTGCTTGGTGTGCAGTGATTGCCTGTATCCCCGCAAGCAGCGGATCGGCGGTCGCCGAAACACATGACATCGTGATCGAGCGTCATGTTGTAAATGTAACGGGACGCGAGCGCGTTGGCATGCTCATCAATGGCCAACTTCCAGGACCAATTTTAAGGCTCAGGGAAGGGGAAGACGCTGAGATCAATGTCACCAACAAACTTGATGAGAATGCGTCGATCCATTGGCACGGTTTGATCGTGCCACCCGAAATGGACGGTGTGCCGGGAATTTCACCGGGATACGGGGATGGTATCAAGCCAGGTGAGATCTTTACTTATCGGTTTAAGGTTCGGCAGGCCGGTACCTATTGGTTTCATAGTCACTCCTCGGGCGAGCAAGAGCAACTCGGGATGTACGCCCCTCTCATTGTTGAGCCGCGCGAGCGTGAGCCATTTAGTTATGACCGCGACTATGTGATCATGCTCTCAGACTGGACGGATGAGGATCCGAAACGCATTATCAGGAATCTCAAACAGGATAGTAGCTGGTATAATTTTAACCGCCGTACCCTGGTCGGGTTGATACAGGAGCTCAGCCAAGCCCCCGATGAGGAAGCGCGCCGAGCGATCATTAATGATCGCGCGACGTGGGGACTCATGCGGATGGACCCGACTGATATCGCGGATGTGTCGGGCTACACGTTCTTGGTGAATGGTCAATCGCCGGAGCGGAATTACACTGCCTTGGCCCGTCCGGGCGAGCGGGTACGTTTGCGTTTTATCAATGCGGCGACGTCGACGTACTTCGATGTTCGCATTCCAGGGCTCAAGATGACGGTCGTGCAGGCCGACGGCAACAACGTGTCACCGGTGCAGGTCGATGAATTCCGTATCGCAGTCGCAGAGACTTTCGATGTCATTGTGCAACCAAAGGAAGATCGCGCCTATACAATTGTAGCGGAGTCGATGGACCGGACCGGCTTTGCTCGCGCGACCTTGGCGCCGCGACTGGGGATGATTGGACAATTACCGGTTCATCGCGCTCGACGGCTCGTGTCCATGTCCGAAATGGCGATGAATCCTGGGCCGACGGGTATTGATCGTGGCACGGTTCATCCGGAACAGGACATGCTGGGTCATGTAGCACCGCAGATTCCCATGGAAATGGAGAACGGCACTGGCGGCATGCCAAGGATGGGTGATGCGCCTATGACGGGAAAAAGCGTCATGCCCATGAAGCGCGGCAGCGTAGGGCAGGAGGAGAAGCGAAAGACGAAAAGGCCTTCTTCTAGTC
>BNZN01000048.1 GCA_026001145.1 Clostridia bacterium
GCCATTTTCACTTTCGTAACTTTCATGATTTTTGTCGCTTTGTCGGGTCTTTTTGGCTGGTTGCTCAGCAGAAGACCAGCTGCCGCAGGGTTGAACTAAATTCGGGATCAATTATTATTTTTGTGACAACGCGGAGATTTGTATTTGCAACCAAAATGTGTTATCATAACGTTGAAAAACAGTGGTTGAATTAGGGGGAAGCGAACATGGAAAACGACCTGCGTGAAATTCTGATAACAGAACGGGAAATCCAGAACAAAATAAAAGAAATGGGCGCCCAAATAAGTGAAGATTATAAGAGCCAAAACCTGCTTATGATGAGCGTTCTCAAGGGAGCAGTTGTTTTTCTTGCCGACTTGATGCGCAAAATTTCCATTCACACTGAAATTGATTTCATGGCAGTTTCAAGTTATGGCAAAAATACGAAAACCTCGGGTGTTGTGAAGATAGTTAAAGATCTTGACACAGCTCTCGAAGGATATGATGTTTTGATTGTTGAAGACATTTTGGATAGTGGAATGACCCTGAATTACCTGATTAACATCCTCGGCGAAAGACATCCGCACAGCGTCAGAATTGCAACACTGCTCAACAAACCAAGCAGACGACTCAAAGATATTAAGCTGGATTATTGCGGGTTTGTTATCCCCGACGAGTTTGTGGTTGGGTATGGGCTTGATTACTGTGAAAAGTACAGAAACTTACCGTACATAGGGGTACTAAAAAAAGAAATCTATCAAGGACAATGATAAATTTAATGGGAGATGTAACTCTTTGAAAAACAAAAAGTCCAATGATTTTATTTTATATCTGCTGATTGGTTCCCTTTTGATTTTATCTACGTTTTTCTTCCTTGGAAGTGGAAACAAAAGCGCAATTAAATACTATCAAATTGTGGATTATTTTAGGAAAGATGAGGTTTTGGGATGTGATCTCAGGCTCGGAAGTGGAGATCTTGCTCTTGTGGTTGAACACTCAAAAGCTCGGGTAGCTGACCGTCAATTTAAACTACCATCTGCATTATTAGCAGAAAACCCTGAAAACCTCGAACTCTGTATAAACCAGTTTGAAGAAATTATGAGGCTTTTTTCAAAGAATGCAGTTGCAGATGTTAAGTTTGTTACTGACGATGTAATTCAGATAAGTGAAATCAAGAAACCCGCCGCAAGGGAGTCAATAAAATACAAAGTGCCCAGTATCGAATTGTTTCTTAAAGACATAAAACCTCACGTGAATAGGCACAACCGGGATAACCCGAATCACCCAATCAAAATCGATTATAAGCGCCCTTCGAGTTCAGTAAGTTCCGTGGCTTTCATGGTGCAGTCTATATTGCCAATTGTGTTGTTGGGAGTTGCTTTATACTTTACGTACCGGTATATGGCAAAAGGCTCCATTGGCCAAAACATAGGTGGCTTTAAATCTAAGAATATTAAATATCTAGACAAGGGCCCCAAAGTTCTTATGAGTGATGTTGCGGCATTACACGAAGAAAAAGAAGAAATTGAAGACCTGATCCAATTTTTAAAAAATCCAAATAAATTCAACGAAATTGGTGCAAGAATCCCGTCTGGTGTTCTGCTTGTTGGGCCACCCGGAACCGGAAAAACCCTTTTGGCAAGGGCTCTTGCTGGTGAAGCAGGCGTTCCGTTTTTGTTTATCTCTGGGTCTGCGTTTGTAGAAATGTTCGTCGGTGTTGGAGCTTCGAGGGTCCGAGATCTTTTTGAGCAAGCGAAAAAACACGCCCCATGCATAATATTCATAGATGAGATCGATGCGGTCGGCAAAAGGAGAGAAAGTGGGTCGTTCGGCGGACACGATGAAAGAGATCAGACACTCAACCAATTACTTGTGGAAAT
>BNZN01000049.1 GCA_026001145.1 Clostridia bacterium
CGTATGGGGCCGGCCCTTTGTCATGTCGCCGCTGTTCGCCATGCAGCGCGCGTCTTCGCCGAACGTCCAGATCGTAATGCTCGAAAAAAGCAAAGGGAACGGCGGGCGAAGGAGAGCAGGCCCGCCCACGCGGCCGTCCCGGCTGTCGGTCCTGCCAGGGCCGGAGGCCGGCGCAGCGGCTTCGCCGCCCTCCACTCCGTTACGGCCAGGGGTGCGCCGTCCTCCTGAATTCCCCGGCAACGGACCGCCGTGACGGACCGCGATGGGCGCGGCTCCAAGACGGAGGTTCAGAAAATGACTAGGAAAAAAGAACAAAGCCGTACGGACGTGTATGCGCGCATCACCGAACGCATCGTTGCCGATCTGGAGAAAGGCGTGCGGCCGTGGGTGCAGCCCTGGAACGCCGGCAATGCGACCGGCCGGATCACCCGACCACTGCGCCACAATGGCGAACCATACACTGGCATGAATGTGCTGCTGTTATGGTCGGAAGGGTTGGCGCGCGGCTTCACGTCGCCAATCTGGATGACCTTCAGGCAGTCGATCGAACTCGGAGGCCATGTCCGCAAGGGTGAATCGGGTTCGACGGTCATCTACGCAAGCCGGTTTACCAAGACCGAGACGGATGAACACGGCGGTGAAGTCGAGCGGGATATTCCGTTCCTCAAGACCTACAACGTCTTCAACGTCGAGCAGATCGAAGGGCTACCCGCTGGCTACTATGCAGCGCCAGCACCGTCCGCCGAACCGGGGGAGCGTATCGAGCACGCTGACCGCTTTTTCGATAACACCGGCGCTGTCGTCCGCTACGGCGGCGACAAGGCATTCTACTCGCCAGTCACGGATCATGTGCAGCTCCCAAGACCAGAATTCTTCAAGGACATGGCGTCCTTCGTGGCCGTCAGGGCCCATGAAACGCTTCATTGGACATCGGCTCCCGACCGGCTCAACCGAGATCTTAGCCGCTACCACAAAGATCGCAGAGAGCGGGCCTTCGAGGAAATGCTGGTGGAAATTGGATCCGCACTCGTGTGCGCCGATCTTGGCATCGTCCCCGAGCTCGAACCGAGACCGGATCATGCGGCCTATCTGGCAAGTTGGGTCAAGGTACTTTCGAACGATCGGCGCGCAATCTTCTCCGCTGCGGCGCATGCGCAGCGCGCGGTTGCTTATCTCCATAGCTTGCAGCCGCAGAGCAATGGCGAGCGCGAAGCCGCCTGATGCTACATGCTCCGCTGCGTGAAGCGGAGTGCGGTCCGTTCTTCACGATCGTTCTGTGAGCAATTGCCCTCCACGCGGGTGTGCATTCCATCATGCTTGTGACGCTCGTTGCACATGGCGTCGCTGTAGGTGGCAAGCCACGTTCGAAAAGAAAGGAGGCCCCGCCTCGCGGCGGAGCCTCTTGCGGATGCTGTTCGCGATGCCGTTGTGGCAGATCGCTGATGATTCGCACCTCCGAAGTTGTTCGGCGGCATGGATCTGGTGCGGCGCGATTGTATTCGCACGACAAGAACGTCGGGAGGCTCGTTGGCGATCTTGCGGCAGCGACCTGGACAGTTGTGCTGCTATTGCTGATAGCGGCGATTCTTTCGCGCGGGGATGCGCGGCGCCAAAGTGGCCTGGTTGAGGAAGGCCGCGTCTCGCATCGCCTTTGCTTGTTGCCTCGCGATGCGAATGGCCAGCGGCAGCCTGTCTTCATTCCCTGTGTTTTCGCGACGGGCACGCCCATCTGCGTCCTCGATAGAGGCTGGTCTGACCGAAGGCCGCTCCCGCTTCGCGGGCTCTCGATCTTGTCCCCGCAACGTCCGTCCTCGACTTTCTTCCCCTGGCGC
>BNZN01000050.1 GCA_026001145.1 Clostridia bacterium
AGCATGTTTTGCAATTTGCTCAATTCTGACATCACGCATACCTCTCGAATAATTGAAGCGGGATTTCTTGATGGATTGAGAATATACCTGGGGCGCCACTTTGCCGGTAGTTAAATTCCTGCTCGTCTCTTGTCACAACAATCTTGGAGCCTGCTGGAATGCGCAATTCCTTTGATATGAACAACTTAACTATTTGTGAGATTGTGGCAACATCATCCTTGGTGCCCGCAGATTTGAGGGTTTCAAATGAGAGTTTGCAAGGCTCATCTTCGAAAAGTAACTGCTCAGAGAACTCCATCATCTTTGTTTCTAGATTCTGAGTTTTCACCTGTATAAACACACTGCATTTGTCTTTCCAAAGCTTTTTCAAAGCCTCCTCATACCCTACCATTCTTATCACTCATTTCTCATTTTTTACCTTGATTTGCAATTCACGCAATACGATCTACGCCGTCTACACGTGATATACTTAACATTTGCAGGCTAGATGCTTGCAATTCTTTTTATAATTTTCAAAAATAAGAAGGCGGTGAATATTTTGTATTTTTATGACAAAATCTCTAATTTGGACGAGTTGGAAAAAACATTATTGGAACTCTGCGATAAAGGCTCAGGAGTTACCGATGAGGAATTTGACAACATTGATCTTGTGCAACTTCAAGCAGAATTAAAAGCTGGCAGTTTTAAGTTCGCTACCCCAAAATATTTGACTAGTGGTAAGAATGAGAAAAGAAAATACGTGGCACTTAACCTGACTGAGCGCCTTATTACTCACATCCTCTATAACGAGTTGGCAGGGATTTTAGAAACGCAGTTTATCAATAACCTTTTCAGCCATCGAAAGAACAAATCATATAAACACGCCATAACAAATCTGCAAGAAAATATGCGCTTAAATGCAGGTGGTTGTGTTTTGCGCCTGGATATTGAAAAATATTATGATAGTATCGATCACGAAATCTTGCTATCAATACTTGAAAAACATGTTGATCCAAAAACAATTGATCTGATCCGAAATATAGTTACTGCTTTTGCGAAAGACGGGAAAGGACTCTTTTCGGGAAGTAGTTTATCTAACCTATTCGGCAACATATATTTGTCAGATTTCGATCATCTCGTTACTGAAAATCTTCAAAACTCAACATACATAAGGTTTGTTGACGATATGGCAATGGTTTGCCAAAACACGGCTGCTGCCCAAGAATTAAGGGAGACCATCGAGCTTTATCTTAACGAAAAACTGAAACTAAAATTAAGTGCACGCAAATCTTTTGCGCGAAATGTAACCGATGGCTGCCCCTTCTTGGGGTACAACATATTTCCAGAAAAACTGTTTGTTCTGCAAAACTATATAGATAGCACTAACGAAATGCTCGATAAAGTCTTGAGTGGCAAAAGCAATTTGACCGACGAACAAATCAAAAATAAGATCAGAAGCATTAAAGGTAAATTGAAAAACACCTGCGAAACTGCTCTGCAAGCCAAAGTTGAAGAAGTTGACAAAATCTTTAGGGCAGGCAATAACAGATCAAAATCCATTTCTCAAAATAACTTTCCCCAAGCCTCAAAAACACCACCAAAACCCACACTCTCAATTATCAATATCAAAGAAAACCCTCA
>BNZN01000051.1 GCA_026001145.1 Clostridia bacterium
GAGAAACGTAAAGTTATTTTTGACTATTATTACGGTGATAATGGTAAAGAAAAGCCTTCCGAAAACGAACTCAAAACGTATTTTGACCGCAATTATTTGAAAATGCATTTTTACCAAGTTCCGTACAAGATTGGTAACGAAGAATTAGTTCCAATTAGTGTTGAAGAAACAAAAGAAGTAGCACAAAAGCAAGCTGAGGCATTCCTTAAAGATGTGGAGGCGCTTGGTTTCAGAAAGGTGTTTGCTAAAGAACAGGCCAAATCGGGGCAAAATGGCGAAAGCAAAGAGACTGAAGAGGAAAAGATCAAGAGATTGGATGCGTTGTTTACGGAGTTTGTTTATAAGGGTGCAATATTGTCGAGGTCGTTCCTAAAAGCGATTGAAAGCGCTCCTTCGAATAAGGCGACCCTGTGTGATGAAGGAACGGCGTTTATTGTTTTTGAAGTTTTGGAAAAGACCGACGAAGATTTCAAAAAACAAAAGGAGAATGGTTTGCTTGAAATTTTCAAAAAAGATGAATTCGAGAAAATGCTGCTTGACCGTGGCAAAAATTTGGATCTTCGGTTCAATAATGCGGCACTTGTGGAACACAGACCACGTAATAATGCGGAACTTTGGTCTTAGCACTTAAGAGAACAAAACTTTTGTAGATAAAAGTGAGGGAATGTTGGTCATGAAAATTTTCGTGAAAATCGCAAAAAAGTGTGTGTTGGTGCTGTTAATTCTTTCGATGGAGGTGTCGAGCAACGCTTGCTTTTTCAGGGCAAACACAGAATATATTGCATCTTATGGAGACGATAAGGTTGCAACGGGCATTTATGTTATGTATGAGATGGTGGATGCATTCGGTTTTGTGATGCAAAAACTTGCCGAGACAGATCTGAATTTTGCTCCGGCAAGTGGTGACTATAGTGAATATTATGATCACAAAATCGATGGAGTTACGGTGAAAGAACTGACAAGTGCTCGTGCCAAAGAAGAGGTAATGATGCACTTGGCGGTGAATGCGCTTTTTGACGAATTGAAGTTGACCCTTTCAGTGGAATCGAAAGAACAGCTGGAAAAAGAGGAAAAAAAATTTGAAAAAATCAGGCAAAATCCTGTCATATATGGAAATGGAATAGGTAAAGAGTCCTTTATCGAATATCAGAAAAACAAAATGAAACGTGCTCAGTTGTATGAATTTTTTTACGGTGAAAAAGGGAAGGATAAGCGCACCGATAAAGAGCTCAAGGATATTTTTGAAGGTTCTTATGTGAAGCTGCAAAGTGAAATGTTTTCTTACTCCGCGTCGGATGAAGAAAAGAAAAAGGTAAGTGTGAGCGCTTCTAAGTTTCTTGAAGATGTGAAATCTTCGGGATTCGACAACGCTCTTCTCAAAAAAGATGATGAGCGACTTAAGCAGCAAAAAGAAGAAGAAGAAAAAAGGGCAGAAGCTGAGAAAAAAGCTAAAGAGGAAGCCGAGAAGAAGGCTAAGGAAGAGGCTGAAAAAAAAGCGAAAGGGGAATCAGCTAAAGACAAATTGAAAAACAAGACTGAAGTAAAAGCTGATGACAAAGACGACAAAACCAAAGATAAGGTTGAAGACAAAACCGAAGTTGAAGATAAAGCCGATGCGAA
>BNZN01000052.1 GCA_026001145.1 Clostridia bacterium
TAACTTATCCGAAGCCAACGGGGACTGCCGCGATCGAAAAAAGTGTCGCAATCGGCAAATACATTGGAGCTCGCATCTCCGCCATCGAAATGATTGTCAAGCCCGCAACTCCGTATGCGGAGACGTTTATTCTGAATGATCTCTCCACGGTAGAGGCGACGGAATCCCAAAAGCTCCTCCATCTTGCGGAAGAAATGTTGCAAGCATTTGAAAAAGCCGCTCGTTCCTCGCAGATAGCGCATGAGCAAAGATTGGTGCGTTGCACTACAGAGGATGTGACCTCTGTTCTGATCGAAAGCGCGCGTCTCAGGGATCTGACGCTAGTTGCAATCAGGGCATATGATGGCCCTCAGGAGAAATTTATCGAAGCGCTAATATTTGAATCCGGACGACCGATTTTGATTTTCTCGGAGGAGTTGGCGGACTCATTGCCTAGTTCGTTTGATCATGTTGCGATTGCTTGGGACCATAGTCAGCATGCAGCGAGAGCTGTAGCTGATGCGCTCCCTTTGCTTCAAAATGCCAAGATCATTCACGTCTTTGCTGTGACAGACAATAGAACCGCCGCAGAGTTGGAGTCCGGCGCGGCCTTAACAAGACATCTTGCTGAGCATGGCATCAAAGCGACGTTTGAAACGATAAAAAGCGGTGATAGCTCCGTTGGAACGGTGATAGATGCCTACGTAAAGACTAACAATGTCGATCTCCTAGTAATGGGAGCTTATGGTCGCTCTCGGCTAAGGGAGTTTATTTGGGGTGGCGCAACATACACGATACTCGGGCAACCGCCGTGCTGGGTGATGATGTCGCACTAGGATCGACCCAACTCACAACCTCAGTAGTGACGCTAAGGGACGGTCACGGCGCATGACTCACTTTTCGAGCATAGAACATGCCAAAATAATAATGCGCAATATTAACCCAAATCAATTTTGGGAAAATTTCGAAAATGTAAAGAGGATACTGATGTCGAAAAGAGACCTAGGGTAGAACAGTGCATCCCTAAGTCTGCGGGGAGATGCGATGCTTAAGGTATTGGTTTGCGCATTATTGGCGGGCCTGTTTATGACCGCTACTCTTCCGGCTTTCGCATCGATGACCGGCGTTGAATGGCTTACGCGCATGGAGCAGATGCAAGCAACAAACGGACTTCCACCGTCGCGCCACGTTCGAACGCAGGGAACAGTGGAGGCGCTTGACGCTGGTCCGGGGACGGTCAATATTTTTCATCCCGAGATGCGAAGCCCCGATGGCAGCATATGGATGCCGGCCATGTATATGGTCTTCCATGTTACCTCTCGTAAACTGCTCAACGGATTGAAACCTGGCGATCATATTCATTTCATCGTAGGTCGACACCGTGGCGCTGTGATGATCACCCACATCGACAAAATTCCCTGACAGATGCTATTCGGTAGCTGTCGCAGGGACTTTACCCAATTGAGCGCGCACCGCCTCAGAAAAATTCACCCACTGA
>BNZN01000053.1 GCA_026001145.1 Clostridia bacterium
CAATTGTCGCGCGCTATTCTCGCATCGAGGTCGTCGCGCTGGGCGCGCTGGGCGCGATAATCCGTCTGATACGCAAGTCCCGAAACCAGCGCTCCGCCTGCTCCGGTCTCGGCTTTCGCCATCAGCCCTTCCAGTTCGACCACGCGATTGTTCACGTCCCTGCGGGTGGAGACGAGCTGCTGGCAATTGTAGAGTTCGTACTTGGCCGGATCGAGAAACACACTCGACCCGAAGCCTCCCTCGCCCGGGCTCGCGCAAGCGCCGAGGCCCATCGCAACCGCGCCGAGGACGGCCATGCGTGAAACGCCGCCCGGCTGCCGTCGCGCCCATATGTTGCTCATAGCTTCAGTCATCCGCGTCTGTTGTCTCATCGGGGTCGTGTTGCGGGTCTTCATGTTGAATTTGTGGTGGGCGTTGGCGGCCGCCGCACCGGTAAAGTGCGGCCATCTTGATGAATTCCAGACGCGTATGAATCAAGGCGCTTGTAGCATTAGTTATTCATAACTATCAGCTATGGCTTGATAATTCATTCATTGGTCAACACGTGCAGATTCCCTCATCCCCTCTGTCGGCGACGCCGGTGGCTGTTGCCCCGTGGCGCAGGCCTTTCCACGTATGGCTGGACGGGATCGAGAAGGGATGGGCCATCCCCGCCCTGCTCGCGGCGTTTGTTGCGGTCTGGATGCTGTATTTCAGCATCGCCTACATCGCAGGCGACCTGCATCCGGACGTTCTCGAAGCCTGGTCGGTCGGCCGCACACTGTCCTGGGGCAGCGGAAAACATCCGCCGCTGATGGGCTGGTTCACCCATGCATGGACCCTGATTTTCCCGACGACCGACTGGTCGCTTGAACTGCTCGCGATGGTCAACGCCGCCGTCGCGCTCTGGGCGGTCGACCTGATCGCACGGCGATATGTGCGCGGCGACAAGCGGGCCATCGTCATCCTTTTGCTGATGCTGCTGCCGGCCTATCAGTTTCATGCGCAGCGGTTTAACGCCAACACCGTGCTGCTGGCGGTCTGGCCGCTCGCGACGTACTGCTTCCTGCGCTCGTTCGAGACGCGGGCGCTGCTCTGGTCGGTGGCGACCGGCGTGCTGTGCGCCGTTGCGATGCTCGGCAAGTATTACTCGGTCTTCCTGATCGCCGGCTTTGTCGTCGCAGCGATCGCGCACCCGCAGCGGCGGGCCTATCTCACCTCAAAGGCGCCTTGGGTATCCACCATTGCAGGACTGATCGCGCTCGCACCACACCTGCATTGGCTCGCGACCACAGGCGCGATGCCGTTCCAGTACGCGATAAGCGAGCATTCCGGCTGGACGTTCTCCGGCATGCTGTGGGAAGTCGCGATGTTCTTCGCCGGAATTGTTGGCTATCTCGCCATTCCGGCAGTCGCTCTCTTGCTCACGATCCGGTCGAACCATGAGCCGTCCTTGACGAACGGTGACTGGTGCACATGGCCCGACAGCACGAT
>BNZN01000054.1 GCA_026001145.1 Clostridia bacterium
GTATTGCAGTGGCACGTCATTCGCTGGTTACACGAGCATTCCGCGGTGCGCTGGTACGAACTTGGCGGTCCCGGCGATCCGGGAATCAGGCAGTTCAAAAAGGGCCTCGCTGGCAAGCGCGGCAGTCTGCTTGCCGTCCAAGAATTTCACTTCTGTCCTGATTTTGTCGCGCGTTTGGTCGTTGGAGGGCTGTTTTCCCTGCGCGATGTGCGCAACAGGATGCAGCGCTGGCAGCGTGAAAGAAAACCTTCCCTATAACGGTCAACCAACTGAAAGGAAAAACACATGCGTAAAGAACTTCTGGCTATCGCCGCCGGACTTTCGATCGGATTTATGAGCTTCGTTGCGGAGGCTCAAACAGCTCCCGTTGAAGGCTCGGTCGTGAAGATCGATGAGGCTGCCGGAAAAATCACGTTGAAGCACGGTCCCATCAAGAAGCTAGATATGGATGAAGGGATGACGATGGTGTTCCGGGTTCAGGATCCTGCGATGCTGAAGACCGTCAAGGTGGGGGACAAGGTCAAGTTCGATGCTGACCGGGTCAATGGACAGATCACCGTCATCACCCTTCAAAAATCCAAGTAAAGGAGAGATCGGAACGATTCCGATCGACGCACAAATAATCGAATGCGATCGTATCGGTAATGATTAAGTCTCTTTGACAATAGCAGACAGGATTACGCATGAATAACTTGGGAAAATATCAACGCCTTTTCACGCGGCGAGGTACCCTCAGATTGACTGCTGCACTGGTGGCGTTTCCGCTAGGTGCTGCTGCTGCCGATAGAGCCGTGGTTTCGGTGTTTAAGGATCCAAATTGTGATTGCTGCACGGGTTGGGTTCGCCATCTCAAGGAAGCCGGTTTCGCGGTTAAAGTTGATGAAACGACAAGCCCCAACATTGTTCGGAAGCGTCTGGGGGTGCCGCCTGAACTGACCGCTTGTCATACCGCTGAGGTGGGCGGATACGTTCTGGAGGGGCATGTCCCCGTCGCTGCTGTACTGCAATTATTAGCGAAGCGACCCAAAGCTGTCGGGTTGGCAGTTCCCGGAATGCCCATCGGATCACCTGGAATGGAGGGCGGCGCGCCTCAGAAGTACGAAGTGGTCATTTTCGGAGCGACCGGGCAGCAACCATTCATGCAGTTTGTTGGTACGAAGGCCGCTAGTTGAGGTGCCTGAGGGCGACACTTAAGGAGCAGATGGTGCCGGCGCGGGTGTCCGAGGAGCAGACAGGCTGACGACAAACGTTTTGCGATTCATTCAAATCAACTCGCAGGAACATTTGCCGTCTTCCCAGCGCCGCGCGTTGCTATTTTTTGTCACCCATGTGGTGAGGCACCTCCGTTTTGGGACCGCCTTCATAGTGATGACCACCAGTCCCGGTGTTCACACCAGTCTTTTTAGACGGGGACTTTGGATGCGTCGTCGAGTGAGGCACTCC
>BNZN01000055.1 GCA_026001145.1 Clostridia bacterium
GTTATCGATCGACTTCGCTTGGCACGCCAAGATGAGGCCACGAGCCTTGTCATCGGTCGTCAAGGCCTCTTCAACCTCCATCGTTACCTTGCCTTCAAGAAGCTGGGTCTTGCATACCCCGCAAATGCCGGCGCGGCAGGAATAGTCGATCGGCACACCAACGGATTCCGCAACCTCGAGTACGCTCTTGTCGGGTGGGAGCGGCGCCACCTTGTTCGATTTTGAGAAGCGTATCGAGGCGGTTGCTGGACCAATAGCCGGTACATTCGCCTCAGACGGAGCGATTGCGGCGCCGGTAGATCTGGCCTCGCTTACCACGGTGAAACCGGGTGGTGGCACGGCTCCGAGGGCCGGTCCGAACGCCTCTGTCTTGATCTGTTCTGCCGGAACTCCAATCTCGGCAAGGAGCTTCTTCATCGCCTGCATCATACCCGGCGGGCCGCACAGATGGATGCGACGCTTCACCAAGTCGGGAACGGACTGTGTAAGAAACTCCCGGCTAATCTGTCCTTCGGCCCCCATCCAAGACGTACCAGCGGCCCGCGCCATTGTGGCCGCCACATGCAGATGACGCATGCGGCGCTGGCGAAATTCCAGCTCGCTGCGAAAGATGAAGTGCTCGGTCGTCTGAGCGCCGTAGATGAGGAATATCTCTCCAGGCCACGCCGTATCGTCGAGATAGCGAATGGCCGCCATGAGGGGGGTGATACCGACCCCCCCGCCGATGAGCACCACGCCCTCGGATTCTTTACCTGTAAACGTGAATGCGCCGGAGGGTCCCATTACGTCCACCAAGTCGCCCTCGGAGATCTCCTGGTGCATGTAGTCCGAGAAAATCCCTTTGTCCTCACGCTTGATGGTGGTCTCGACATAAGCGGTCTGAGCGGCCGATGATGCAATCGTATAGGACCGTTTCAGCACCTTGCCGTCGATCTCGGCGGAGTAGGTGAGAAATTGGCCTGGTTCGAAACTGAAGGGAATCGGCCCACCGCCTGGATCCCTCAGCCTGAACGTCTTGACGTTGGGAGTTTCATCGAAGATAGCAACAACGCGCAATTTCCCTTTCCAGAGCCCCGGACCCGTACGGCCAGCTTGACCAGCCGGACCAATCGCTACGACAGAGGGTGGCAGCCCGGTCACCGGCGCGGGTGAAACCATCGGATCTGCGACACCAAGCGTCCCGCCAGGGGATGACCGTGCCGACGGGGTGACCGCCGCCGGGCCAAGCGCTGCGGCAGGCGTGCCACCGACCAGACGATCCACGAGCGCATTCGCGCGGCGCATGCGCATCAGATAAATAGCAACCATGGCAACCGCGAAGGTTGCCACCAATGCCATTGTGATCAAATGAAACCAGGAGAAACCGAG
>BNZN01000056.1 GCA_026001145.1 Clostridia bacterium
TTATTTTTGGCCAGTGCCAGTGCAGCTTCGCACCCTGCAAGACCTGCGCCCACGACTAACGCTCTTGTCACATTATCCACTATACATCCTTCCCTATTTATATTTTCAAGACAAGTAAAACACTCTGGTTTGCTTCTTCGCCTTTCAAAACATTCTGGTATTTAAAACAAAAACTTTAAACTTTGGGAAAAAGCGTTGTGGAGAGGGTCCAGGGGGAGGAGTTCGCAATCTCCCCCTGGTTTGTTTTTTTGGTACTTTTTTGTCAAAACACAAAAAAGTACCAAAAAGCGAGTTTGTTTCGAATTCCGGAGTGCTTGGAAAGCAAGTTGAAATAAGAGAATTTGTTTTGGATTTCGGTGTGCTGGGAAAACACGCGAGAAAGCGAGTTTGTTTCGAATTCCGGAGTGCTGGGAAAACACGCGAGAAGGCGAGTTTGTTTCGAATTCCGGAATGTTTGGAAAACACGTGAGAAATTTTTTAAAGTTGCTTTTCGTACCCACATCCGTCGGCCATGCACAATATCTTGCTGTTTTTGCCCTTCGTTCTGAATAGCGTTGCGCTGCATTTTGGGCATGAGTCAGTAATCGGCTGATTCCAGGTCATGAAATCGCATTTCGGATTGTTTTCGCACCCATAATATATCCTTCTGGCTTTCGACTTTTTGACGGCAATTCTTCCGCCACACTTGCTGCAGATCCCGCCTGTTGGTTTAATGTACTTTTTTTTGTTATTGCAGTCCGGGTATCTTTCGCAGGAAAGAAATTTTCCAAATCTTCCAAATTTAACAATCATGTTTGCGCCGCATTCGGAGCACACCTCATCTGTTTTTTCTTCAGGTACTGCGATCTTGCCAAAATCCATATTGTTTTCTGCAAACTCCAAGGCCACAGAAAAACTGTCATAAAACTTCTGCAAAACAGTTACCATATCGAGATCATCGATGCCGATCAAATCCAGATCAGATTCCATTTTTGCGGTGAAGTTTTCGTTAATAATTTCCCCAAAATATTCCGCCAATACGCCGTCAACTATTTCGCCGAGGCCGGTTGGCTTCAGAGTTTTCCCTTCATGTTCTATATATTCGCGTGTAAATATAGTCGAGATTGTCGGCGCATAAGTACTCGGGCGGCCAATGCCCTTTTCTTCAAGTGCTTTTATCAACGAGGCTTCGGTGAATCTTGCTGGTGGTTGTGTAAAGTGTTGACTTTTTTCAATTTTTTTAACATCAAGTTTCTCATTTTCAGTTAGATCGGGCAACATTTTTGCGTCGGCATCTTCTTTTTCAAAGCTTGCATATATCACGCTGAAACCGTCGAACTTTATTGAATGGCCGTTTGCCACAAATCCAT
>BNZN01000057.1 GCA_026001145.1 Clostridia bacterium
CGTCTCAGACGTTGCCTCTCACGATTTTTGCAATGACCAGACGAAAAGTAAGCCCAGAAATTAATGCGTTTTCCAGCATTATATTTGTGTTAGTTTTGTCAATCATTTTTATTATGCAGCGCCTGGAATCAAGAAGCAAGCAGACTGTTCGGGGGAGGAAGACTGGTTGAAAGGATGTGCATGTTTTGCAGGTTTTGTAGAGTTGATGTTTTCGTTTGTCTTTTTGTCAACCGATGTTGCGGCTAAGGGGGTATATGACAAATTTAAAAATCAAGGGCTTTCGATTAATGTTTATAACTGGGGCGAATATATGTCAAATGGTTCCAGTGAGTTGATGAATGTGAATAGCGAGTTCGAAAAATTGACCGGGATTCATGTTAATTATACGACCTTTGCTTCTAATGAAGAGATGTATGCAAAAATAAGTAGCGGGAGTGTGGTTTATGACGTTATTATCCCGTCTGATTATATGATTTCTAAGATGATCTCGAAAGGGTTTCTTGCAAAGCTTGATTTTTCGAATATTCCTAATGCAAAAAACATAATGCCGGAGTTTAAAGGGTTAGAATATGATTCAACTGGCGAATATTCGGTACCATATATTTGGGGTACTGTCGGTATTATTTATAACTCAAGAGAAGTTAAAGGTAAGGTTGATGGGTTTGATGCGTTGTGGGACGAGGCGTTGAAAAATAATGTTTTGATGTTTAGCAATTCCAGAGATGCTTTTGCAATTGCTTTAAAAAAGTCAGGATTTTCTTTCAACACCAAAAATAAAGAAAAGATATTGCGTGCCCAAAAGGAATTGAAGAAACAGAAGGAGTCGGGGTTAGTTCAGTTTTATGGGATGGACGAGATACCTGACAAAATGGAATCAGGAGAAGCGAAAATAGCGCCGTGTTATTCTGGGATGGCGCGGGCGATGATGAGAAACAACAAAGATCTTAAGTTTGTTTTTCCCAAAGAGGGAACAAACCGTTTTGTTGATGCGGCGTGTGTGCCGAAAAATTCCAAAAAGAAGGAAGCAGCTGAGCTTTATATAAACTTTTTAAATGAACCGGAGGTGGCGTATGCAAATGCGTTGTATAGTGATTGCTCAACACCAAACCTGAAGGCCTTTGAGATGTTGCCGGAAGAAATCAAAAACAACAAAATTGCTTATCCAGATGAGGAGATTCTGAAAAACACCCAATGTTACCTTTTCAATTCGCAAGAGTTGGGTGAGTTTGTTGAGTCATTGTGGATAGAAGTTCTAGTGGGTGACGAAAATAATGACGTTTGGGTGATGCCGGTTTTTATCGTTATTTGTGTTACGGCGACAGTTTGTGTTGGTGTCCTTAGATCGCGA
>BNZN01000058.1 GCA_026001145.1 Clostridia bacterium
TGCCGTCGTCAACAGCAGAGGTGGACGTTTCGGCGACGGCCGCCAGTCTGTGGGGAAACACGGGGCACGGGTCTGCTAGGACAAACGTTCGCGTCTCCGTTTGCCGCCGGCATGACGGATCACGAACAAACGCGCGCCACTTCTGTTGGCGTGGCGGCGCGCCCGAGAACGTACATCTCTTCTGATGTGGACTGCCGGCTGGCCTTCGAACAAACGTCCACCTCTTCTGCTGTCGACTGGCGTGAGGCTCCAGAACAATCGACCACCACAAACGAATTATCTCTCAGTGGCACAAGTTCCGCCAGTTTGAATCTCGCTAGCGCGCCATCTTCCAGTAGCGCAAGTTCTTCTGATGTGGACTGGCGGCTGGCTCCAGAACAATCGACCACCACAAACGAATTATCTCTCAGCGGCACAAGTTCCGCCAGTTCGAGTGCGGTGGAGCCTGCCGAACTTGAGTTGCGGGACGAAAGCATCATGTTAGTAGTGGATGGATCTGATCGCACATACACGGGCCGCATGCCATTCTGGGATGGTATGCATCCACCGTTGCAACGCCGGCAGGGAAACTATGCAGTGGGGTCGTTTTTGAGCCCTATTCTGTTTTTCGCTTCTTTTTGCGAAAAACAGAATAGGGTACAATGATGAGAGCAAAGCAACAGTAACTATGGTTGCAAAATTCAAGGATAAACCAGGCTGCAAGATTTTAGTGGCACTTGTCAAAAAGGGAGAGAAGCCCCGTGTTGCAGTAGAGGACATGTGGACCGCATACGCTGTTTCTCTGCGGGAACAGCATAACCATATAGATATTGTCGAGCCCCCGTTAAATCTTTTACAATCTGCGAATCTTTCACAACTTGCGAAAGGTGTTCCTTGGGCAGAAGTCATTTTTTCCGAGAAATTCGAAGTTAAAAATGGTTTGCTGGGTATGTTGCGCGACATAGTTTGTAAATTGTTAGGGGTTCAGAAAAATCATAAAAATGTGCGTAATTTGGGTGCCATGTGTGATGAGATGGCTTTTTGGTTAGAAACACCCGTAGGTAAATGGTTCCTTTCGCGGCGTTTGCAAGGAGCGCCGACGGCTGAACGGATTGATGCATTGGCCCGTGATGTTGCGCGTGCGTATTATCAGGCGCAGTGGACGGGCAAGATGAATTTGGAAATCTGCGAGCGTATAGGTCCCGAGGTGGTTGAGTTAATGCACATTGTTTTTTCTGCGCCCGTTTTTCAAAACTGCGGAGAAGCCTTTGAAAAAGCACAAAACAATGCTTTCTCGGCTGCCCAAAACGTCCTGAGTTGTAACAGCGCTGACATTGACGCGGTCCGCCAGATCGTCGAGGATCTTATT
>BNZN01000059.1 GCA_026001145.1 Clostridia bacterium
TTTTTAGGGAGCAAAGAAATTATTATGGATCAAGTATTGCACACCATGCCAAAACAACCGGAACAATTCACAGAAGCAGATAGCTATACCTCATTCTTATCTCTCCCTGATTTATTTCTTTTTGAAAGTAAAGGCCAACGGGGAGGAATTTATCCCAATTTTTTGTTTCTTTTGAAAGTGAATTTCAAATTAAAGAAAAATTCGAGAAAGCAAATTTGCCGTAAATTCCGGAATGCTTGGAAAGCAAAGAGATAGCAATCAGAAAAACATTCCAGCAAAAATCTAATCTTCACTTCTAAGGTAAACTTTTGCTGCCTTTTCACCTGCCCCGCAGACAATCAAGTGGACTCTAGGGACCCTTTTGCCAACCCCGCAAACAATTTCCCAATTTATTGTCCCGAGTTTTTCCGCCATAACGCTTGCATTGCAAACGTTGTTATCTCCAAACACAATTACTTCATCACCAATGGCTATATCCTTCAAATTGCTCAGGTCAATCATCATTTGATCCATGCATATATTCCCGATCCCCGGCGCCAGTTGCCCCTTAACTAAAACACTTATATTGTTCGAAAGCCCTCGCCTTAAACCATCTGCATATCCGATTGCAACCACGCCCACCAAAGATTTCTGATTTGTCACATATGTATTGCCATAACTAACGTATTCACCACTTGCCACCTCTTTGATGGAAGTTATTCGAGATTTTAGAGTCATAACTGGCCTAAAATCATCCAAATTTCTCAAATTGAACCCCTTGCATGTCAGACCATAAAGCAAAATTCCTGGGCGCACCATGTCGAGGTGCATCTCAGGGAAATTAATTGTGGCAGCCGAATTGCAGCAGTGCCTGACCCCAACATTAACCCCTGATCTTTTCAGCCGTTCACAAACATGCACAAACTTTTCGAATTGTACTTTGGTATATTCTACTCCGGCCGGCAAAGAGTCATCCGCCACGGAAAAATGCGTAAATATTCCCTCAAAAAACAGATTTGGCAAAGAATAAACTGCCATCAGCTTTTCAAAATCGCTATCATTTGTTATAGCAAATCCCAATCGGCTCATTCCTGTTTCAATCTTGAGATGGCATCTAACATTAACACCGCTTGTCGCGGCAAAATCCGACAGCTTTTGAGCATTTTCAAAAGAAAAAATCGTTTGCGCAATCTTCTTTTCGGATAATTTTCTCGCCAACTTCTCTAAGGTCGGACCCAAAATCAAAATGGGAGCAGAAACTCCAGCATTCCTGATCCTTAACGCCTCAACAACATTCGAAACACCAAAGCCGTCAATCCCCAATTTTAACAACTG
>BNZN01000060.1 GCA_026001145.1 Clostridia bacterium
GGTGATGAGAGCAAAGCAACGGTAACTATTGTTGCAACGTTCAAGGATAAACCAGACCGCAAGATTTTAGTGGCGCTTGTCAATCTTGACGATAAAAATGGAAAGAACAGATTTTTTGCATTAAATGATATGTTGGAAGCATACTCTGTTTCTTTGAAGGAACAGTATGGGAACCGGTATAACCGTGTGGAGATGTTTCCGCCCCCGTCAGATCTTTTAGGACTTGCGGAGACAGAGATGTATGGTCGTACGGCAGCAGTCATTTTTTCCAAAAATTTCGAAGTTAAAAATGGCCTTCCGGGTATGAATCGTGACATAATCTTCCGGTTGTTAAAGCTGGCGCGAGATCTTGCAAAAACGCGAGCTATAATCGGCATCTGTAATGAAATAAATCGCTGGCGAAGCGCACGTGGGTGGGCCGCATCAGAAACTAGCGTTTTGCGTCGTCTTGCTCCCTTCTTACCGATTGACGGACGGATTGATGCGCTGGGCCGTGATGTTGCACGTGCGTACTATCAGGTGCAGCAGACGGGCAAGATGAGTTTGGAAATGAGCGAGCATATAAGTGCCACGGCGGTTGAGTTGATGCACATTGTTTTTTCTGCGCCCGTTTTTCAAAACTGCGGAGAAGACTTTGAAAAAGCACGAAACAATGCTTTCTCGGCTGTCTTAAAGGTCCTGAGTTGTAACAGCGCTGACATTGACGGCGTCCGCCAGATCGTCGATGATCTTATTTCTGTGGCAGTCGCCAGCTTTGGGTACGCCAAGGGCGGAAGTTGGCGCGGCGTGGCACTGCGCACCGCACTTGGAGGCCACGTCGGCCTTATTGAGAGTGGGCCGACGGAACCGGAGTAGCTGGATCCAGTGGACGCGTCGTAAGTAGCCGCCGCCTGCTCTGCCAACCGGCTCCGACGCGCTCTAAAGGTCACCTCTTCTGTTGACGACGGCATGCCGGCTCTAGGACAAACGCGCGCCACTTCTGTTGTCGACGCGCGGCAGGCTCTAGGATGAACGTTCGCGTCTCCGCTTGCCGCCGGCATGACGGCTCTTGAACAAACGAGCATCCCAGAGGTTGCCGGCAGACTGGCGGGGCTCGCACAAACGAGCACCTCTTCTGCTGTCGACTGGCGTGAGGCTCCAGAAGAAACGACCACGCCTCCGCTGGAGGACGAGCTGGCGCCCGACCAAGCGCTCACCTCTACGGTTGCCGCCGCCATGACGGACCTAGCAGACCCGTGCCCCGTGTTTCCCCACAGACTGGCGGCCGTCGCCGAAACGTCCACCTCTGCTGTTGACGACGGCCGCCA
>BNZN01000061.1 GCA_026001145.1 Clostridia bacterium
TCGTGCCAACGTTCGAAAGACTGGGGATTCTTGGGTTGATTATGGTCATTCGAACGTTCTTGAGCTTTTCTTTGCAGATCGAGATCGAAGGCCAATGGCCTTGGCGCCGATATAGGGCAGACGCTCAGAATGGGGAAAAAGATGTCTTGTGAACGCGGTAAGTTCAAACGAATTGAAAACTAATTCTGCCTCTTCTCGGTCGCATAAAGGCAAGGCGTGACACGATCGAGTCGTTCAGAGGAAAGCTGATAGATCAGGTCAAAGTCCTTTCCGGCACGAGTCACGCTGCTTTCGAAATTGTTCAAGTGTCTCGGTCATCCTGTTGATCGATTCGCACTCGCCTTTCGTCATTGGATGATCCAAAGAGGGCGTTCGACAGCCCGGCACGATGGCGGAGGCTTTTCCAAGCAAACCTTGAACACTCGTCGTAAGTACAGACGAAATTATATGTTGGTCCATCCGCATCGGATGTAACCACTTCACGACGTTGGCGTTCTACAGATCTGAAATCGCTTGGAGGCAAGAGTTGAGGAAGATCCAGTAAATGGCTTCCGTAAACTCCTCCACGCCCGCAGCGGTATTCCGGATCGCTGGTCTGATTATCGATCATCATTTTATATAATTTCAGCTCGGGGCCCCAATTTCTCGGACATGCTCGAAGTCGCCAGATGCTGAGCGAGTGCTGTATTTATAAAACTTAACCTGGGTCAATTTACGAAGGGAATTTCAGGCTTACAAGGACTCTTGAAGATTACGACGGCCAACTCGGCATTTGTCGAGCGCAGTGATCGAGGAGATTCCGATGAAGAAATCTGTCAAGCTGCCCGCTATTGCAGCCGCAAGCGCAATCATCGCCGCTTTCGGGTATCCACAAAGCGTATCAGTTGCTGGGCAACAGTCACCTAGTCGCTTCATCGTTGCTATGGATGACATGAAATCCATGCAGCCGGACTCTTCGAAAAAGGCCGATCCTAGTATGGGGACGCCGAGCGGTCAGTCTCCGAAGATGGGACGCATGATGGACGACGATAAGATGGAAATGCCGCAAAAGGATCAGGATAAAATGGGTTCGGGTTCAACGAACCAACCCGGCGGCATGATGATGGAACGGATGATGCGACAGATGTGCGGAATGTCAGGCACTGCAGGGGCCGCAGCATCAACCGATATTACTGATCGAACCGAAGGACGGATCGCTTTTTTGAAAGCAGAACTACAGATCTCGGATAAGCAGGTTGGTGACTGGAATGCGCTGGCGGATGCACTGCGATCCGCGCGCTCGC
>BNZN01000062.1 GCA_026001145.1 Clostridia bacterium
TCGGCGACGTCGTGAAGTGGCGTGTCGCGGAATTCGAGCGCGAGCAGGAAGCGCTGCACGACTACATCAAGACGGCGTAGGTCATACGCGTTATCAGTCTGGCTGATGGAAGCACTTCGTCATTGCGAGGAGCGAAGCGACGAAGCAATCCATCTGATGTTATGACTGGATTGCTTCGCTTCGCTCGCAATGACGACAATCGTCAGGGCTGCGTTGGTTGAGCCGTGCCCGGCGTCTGGTTCGCCGTCGGGGTGAGCAGGTTGATCGCTTCCTGAATCGATTCAATGTTGCGTTCGGCGGCGCGGGTGCCGTGAGCGATCACTTCTTCGGCGCGATGAAAGTCGAACCATCCGATCTTGCCGACGCGCGGCGAGATCAGAACATCCGGCGGGTCGCCCGCGAGGCGCGAGCGCGTGATGCGATCCTGCATGATGTTGAAGGCCTCCACCATCACCGTCGAAATTCCCGGACGGCCGGCGCTGCCGAAGAATTCGCGCTTCACGGTTTTTTCGGCCGAGAAGAATTTTCCGAAGCCGCGCTTCTCCGGCGCTGCCGGCTCGGTTGGCGGCTCAGGCTCGGCATCGACCCTGCCATGCGCGGAGATGATGGTTCCGTGTCCGAACACGTCGGTCGAGACATTGCAGGCGATGACGATTTCCGCGCCGAGCGCGCGCGCCGCCGACACTGGCACCGGATTGACCAGCGCGCCATCCACCAGCCAGCGATCGCCGATCAGAACCGGCTCGAAAATGCCGGGCAGGGCGTAGGACGCGCGCACCGCGTCGACCAGCTTTCCGTTGGTGATCCAGATTTCGTGGCCCGTATTCACCTCGGTGGAAACCGCAGCGAACTTCAGCGGCAGTTCGTCGATGTAGGTGGCGCCGAACGATGCTTCGAGCTGGGCCGCGAGCTTGCTGCCGCCGATCAGACCGGAGCCGTTGAGCCGGATGTCGAGATAGCTGAAGATATTGCGCGGCATCAGGCCCCGGGCCCAGGTCTCCAGCGTGTCGAGGTGTCCTGCGGCATAGGAGCCGCCGACAACGGCGCCGATGGACGTTCCGACCACGATGTCCGGGACAATTCCGTGTGCGAGAAGCGTTCGCAGAATGCCTATATGAGCGAACCCGCGTGCTGCGCCGCCGCCGAGCGCGAGCCCGATCGTCGGCTTTCTGATGACTGGCGCTCCCAGCTCCATCTTGTTCCTTGCGCCGTTCTGTCGAAATCCAATCAAACTCTCAAGCAACG
>BNZN01000063.1 GCA_026001145.1 Clostridia bacterium
TCTGTTCCGCATCTGTTTATGTTGCGTGTTGTTGAAGCAGACGAAAACAAGCGAAACCGCATAATAGAATATATGGCCAAAGAATGCGATGTGGCCACAAATGTTCATTATGTGCCGTTGCCGATGCATACGGCTTATCGCAACCTGAGGTTCAAAATTGCAGATTATCCGAATTCATTCAAAGCTTATGAAAATGAGATTTCATTGCCGCTATTTAACAATCTGACATCGCAACAGATTGAGTATGTGGTGGATTCTTTGGTGAAGGCAGTGCGTGCGGTCTGATTTTAGAGTTGGCTAGATGTTGTTTGCAAACTTTGTTAAAGAAAATCCAGCAGGGGCAGGAAATGGAGGTCAAAAGAAATGGAAAGCAACGTAGGATTGAGCATGGATGAAGATTTGGAAAACATTCATAGGGTGGTGGCGGCAAAAAAAGAGAAGTTTAATTTTTTTGAAGGTCTCTATGAATTGGTGGATCTGTTTACAATGACGGTGTTGCTGCTTGTGTTTTTAATGTTTGTGTTCAGGCCGGTTAAAGTTGTCGGAGGGTCGATGCTTCCCACTCTTGAAGAAAATCAACGGCTTATCACGGCGGTTAATAATGGGTTTTTCAACAGCATCAAAAGGGGGAATATTGTTGTTGTTAATCAACCAAGCTATACAGGGCTCAGTATTATTAAAAGAGTTATCGCGACTGAAGGTCAAACAGTAGACATTGACTTTACCTCTGGCAAGGTCTTTGTCGACGGTGAACTTCAGAAAGAAGATTACATAAAGGAGCCGACACACTTGCCTGAGGGTGTGCAATTCCCAATTGTTGTTCCTGATGGGCATGTGTTTGTAATGGGTGATAACAGAAACAATTCTAGTGATAGCAGAAATCCCGGGATTGGAATGATCGACATTAGATATATTTCCGGCAGAAACTAAAATTGCTTAAAAGTGAACCAATCACACTCAAGGCTGTTGAATTTCAACTGGTTCAGCGGTCTCTTTCTGAATTCCAAGGCAGGTGAGTTCATGAAGGTTGCCATAATAGGGTCGCGAAGTATTGGCAATATTTCGCTAGAGTTCATCCTGAAACACATTCCCCAAAAGTGTTCCGAAATTATCAGCGGAGGCTCGCGCGGCGTTGATACCTTGGCCGAGCAGTTTGCCGCTAACCAAAACATACCATTTAGATGTTTTTTGCCAGATTATTCTCTTTATGGGCGAATAGCCCCTATAATCC
>BNZN01000064.1 GCA_026001145.1 Clostridia bacterium
TATGGACGCTTCGTCTTTGTTGATACGGCTGGAATCAGAAAGAAAAACAAAGTTGAAGAGGATCTGGAATATTTCAGTGTGATTAGAGCATTTCGAGCAGTAGATAACTCGGATGTTTGTTTGATGCTTATTGATGCCAGTGAAGGTTCTTCTGAACAGGACACAAAAATAGCCGGATATGCACACGAAAAAGGGAAAGCCATCATCATCGTGATCAATAAGTGGGATGTGCGCGAAAAAGAAACAAAAACAATGAGTGATTACAAACGAAGGCTAGAAGCGACGTTTGCTTTTATGTCTTATGTTCCGTTTTGCTTTATTTCCGCAAAAACTGGGCAGCGGGTAAATACTATTTTTGAGGAAATAAATCGTGTTTATGACCAGAATTCCAGAAGGATCGCGACGGGAACCTTAAATGTCATGCTTTCTGAAGCCGTGGCAAAAGTCCAGCCACCTTCAGATAAGGGGAGGCATCTTAAGGTTTATTATATCACGCAAATTGGAACGAATCCGCCAACTTTTGTGGTGTTTGTGAACAATTTGGATTTGTTGTGTACCTCATATAAAAGATATCTGGAAAATCAAATTCGCAAAGTGTTCGGCTTGAACTTGACGCCACTACTTCTTATTGCACGCGAAAGAAGAGAAAAGGGGGATCGAAAAAGGTAATAATGATATTTTTGAAGTATATGTTATCTATGTTGCTTTCTTATTTGATCGGCAGTATCAATGTGGCGGTGTTACTTTCAAAAAAACTCAAAAAAAAAGATATCCGTGATTTGGGAAGCAAAAATGCGGGAACTACGAATGTAACGCGTATTTTTGGACTAAAGCTTGGCGTAATAGTTTTAATTTTAGATATGGCCAAGGGGATTATTGCGGTCGAACTTGGCAGATTGTTGTGCACCAAACTGGGAATAGTGCCTAGCATGTCTTTAGATTACCTGAATCTGATTGCCGTTGTTTGGGGGCATTGTTTCCCTCTGTTTTTTGGCTTTCGCGGCGGAAAGGCCGTGGCAACTGTGGCGGGAGGATTATTGCTGATTAACCCACTTGTCCTTTTGGCAATCGCTACTGTGTTCATTTTTCTGGCGATAAATAAAAAAAATGTGGGAATTGGGTCGGTGGGTGCGGCGTTCAGTCTTCCGCCGGTTTATGTTGTGTGGGCGCTTTTGAATGACGGATTTGGTTGGGAATTTTTGATTGTTTGTGTCATATCGGCAATAGTG
>BNZN01000065.1 GCA_026001145.1 Clostridia bacterium
TTCAGCAGGAACGAATACGTATAAATTAACAGAGGAAGATGCATATATTAAGTTTTATTATGAAGACGCGGTACCAGCGACACCAGAATTTAAAGTACCCATAGTGGTCGGCAGCGCTGCCGAGGATCGCGCCTTTTTCTGGCACCAAATGGACGGATGGATCTGCGACAGGCTTAACGCTGTGCATGATGCCGCAAAAGAAGAATCAAACAAAACGGATCTACTTGAAAACATTAAGTCGACTTATCTGGGTGCCGGTGGCTCGGTTGGCTCGAACACGTTTAGCGATTACACTATCAGTTATGTGCAAAAATCTGGCACTTCGCCAATTACTGTTCGTGCAATCGCGGGCAGTGTGTCGCTTCCGATGGCCACAGGTAAAGCGTCAATTTCGCCACTTTTGATTGAGGTCGTTCCACTTCCTAGCACGAAATCGACGTCTTTCAAAGGTACGCTTGAGATCAAGATAGGTTCGAAGGTTTGCAAAGTTCCCATGGAAGGCACTGTTGACAAGAACGACGGCCCGAAGACAGCGGATGGCGTGCAGAGCGGTGCGTGGCCGACAGGCACAACGATAAGCAAAACGGCAGCAGCAGATTTAAGGAAAAACAAAGACGAGACTATAACGGTCGTGACCAAAGAGGGTGAGTCCGTTGAGTTTTCTGGCATCGACGGGAAGAAGTTACCAGCTGACAGCTTCGCGGTGAAGGCTGCAATCGAACCGGTTGACCCCAAAATTGCGCAACAAAAATTTCCAAAAGCAAGCAAGGCAGAGCAATAAGCATTGTGCGTGTTAACGGTAGAACCAGTTACCATTGCAAGAGGAGGCGCAACAAGCAATTCAATCGTTGCAGCATTCGCAATGATTTCACTTGCGGGAGTTGTGCTTGTTCTCAAAAAAGGCAACAAAGGCAAAAACAGATAAACTCTTCTCAAAAATCAAAACCACCCGTCCAACGGGTGGTTTGCTCAAGGCCTATAAGGCCTTGTTACCGACCTGCGTCTCAAGGCGCTGGCTTTCTCTTTGTTCAAGCCTCTATTGTCTTTGCCTCTTTCACACTCAGTTTGTCTAACGCTATGTCATGTTGGTCCTGTTCCCGGATATATTTTGCAATAGTTTCTTCGTTCAGTCCTACTGTGCTGGCGTAATATCCCTCTGCCCAGAAATGCCGATTCCCGAATTTGTATCTCAAATTCGCATGTTTGTCTAATATCATCAGCGCGC
>BNZN01000066.1 GCA_026001145.1 Clostridia bacterium
CACGGCATTCTAATTTGGGGCAAAACTTTTTAATGATTCAAAAAACATTGGTATGCTCTGCGGATTGAAGAGATTTCCTCTCATAATGGAAACCAAGCTGGATTTTGGACTTACTGTTGTTTTGTACATTCTAACTAGGTTCAGAGCTGTTTTCCTCAAGGTATTTAGGGTTCTCTGAGAATTTTTTTCCATCAAAAGGGTTCTGTCTTCATTGAAAATTACGTCCAACTGCCAGTGCATCGACTCTACTCCCCATTCATTCCGTGAATAGATGAGCATCTCTTCTGCAGAAAATTTGCGACTTGCAATGTAGTATCTAGTTTCGTCGCTGATCTTGCCATTTTCTTCGCAAACTCGGCGTACCGCCCCGAAACAGGCTAAATTCGCCCATACACCGCCATTTTCATGCCACTGCACATCATGCGTTATCCATGCTGTACGTGTTTCAATCCGCCCGTGTCCTTTTTCGATTTTTCTGAATTTTTCTAGCGTTTCGGACTCGGATGCGAAAAAGAATTTTAAATCATCGTGCAAATCCTTTCGATTGTCTTTTACTGCCAACAGATAATCACCGCCACCATCTATCACAGCTTTTGCCGTCTTTCTCTGACAGTTCAGCGCGTCCGTAACCACCACCGCACCACGTATGTCTAACATATCAATCAACGCTTGTGTTGCCGGAATTTCATTGCTTTTAGCGTCAACCGCAAGTTGCCCAATCGTCAACCCATATTCCGAGATATATGCGCTGACAATGTGCAGTGGGCTTTCGCAGTTTCGCATATGCGCCGTAGAGCTCACGGTCTTGCCATCAATTGCAATTGTTTTGTTTTGGATGTGGGTTTTCAGCGGAGTCTTGCACCACTCCATGAAAATGCGATCCAAACTATCGGCTTTGACATTTCCTAAAATATTCATGAATTGAGCGTAACATGGCATTTTTTCTATCCCGAAATGTTGAACAAGAACTTTTTCAAACACCGCTGAACACGACCATTGATAAATTTCATGAGCAGTTCGCAGATTGCAAAGCAATCCTACGACAAGAATTGTTACAACATCAGCAACCTTGTAGAAATACCCGCAATACTCCTCTCGTGTTTCAATTTCACTTGCCATTTCTTGTAATTTCTCTAGGTAGTCCATGCTATAATCAGCTCCTTTTCCCTGATTATATCACAGTTACTTGAACTCTCCCCAAATTAGAATGCCGTGG
>BNZN01000067.1 GCA_026001145.1 Clostridia bacterium
ATAAACAGATGCGGAACAGATTCATAACAATCCGTTTTGTGCTGAAACACTTTTATCTCATCACCCAAAGCACTCGCTATTCTTCTGGAATATTCACTAACAGCTCGCTTCCGTACTGCAGCAATCCCATCGAACCTGTTAAACTGAGAAATCCCAATCGCCGCCAAAATATCCGGCATATTACACTTATATCCTGGAAACAAAATGTCGTAACGCCACCCACCGACCTGTGATTTCGCCAACGCATCTTTTGTCTGGCCGTGTAACGAAAGCAACATATACCGCCTGTATATTTCTTCGTCAAACTCAGAGCCCAAATCCTTCCAGGTGACCGCACCACCCTCGCCACACACAAGGTTTTTGACTGCATGAAAAGAGAAACAAGAAAAGTCGGCAACCCTTCCGGCCGGCAACCCTTTGAAACTGCTCCCAAACGAGTGGGCCGCATCCGCAATCAAAACTACTCTTCCCAATCTGTTTTGCAGCTCGTTTTTAGAGACGAACAGCCTTCTCTTCTGCTTTAAAACATCCAAAATGCCATCATAATCCGGCATCCCGCCGGCAACATCCACGGCAATCACCGCTTTTGTACGGTTTGTGACCAGTCTCTCTATCTTTGCAGGATCGATAAAAATACTATCTGAGGCAATATCCGCGAAAATAATCTTTGCACCAACATGATGAATAACACTGGCCGAAGCCGTGTATGTATATGGTGTTGTTATCACTTCGTCACCAGCGCCAACCCCCAGAAGTCTGAGAGTCAACTCCAGGGCAGCTGTTGCGCTGTTAAGGCAAACCGCCTCCTTATTCCCACATTTTTGCGCAATCAACTTCTCGAGCAGTTTTGTTTTGGGACCCGTTGTGAGCCAACCTGAATTCAAAACCTCCAGCACGGAATCGAGCTCTTCTTGCATTATATCCGGGGGCGAAAAAGTTATCTTCATAATCTCTTCCCTCTTCATCTCTTCTCGTAGGTCTTGCTAACTTCCACAGGAAACCTATAATCGCTAAGTCTTCCGCAAAATTCCTTGTCTCCAATTACGTGCCTTCACCATATGCCCCGGAAATCAGTTCATATTACCAGTTTTTTGCATTTCACTCGGGCACTCCCATGGCTTTCAGCTGCCAATATCTAAAAATAACCTTGCCGGAAACATATCTCGTGTCGATCATCCCGATTCCAGGCTCTCTGCTAT
>BNZN01000068.1 GCA_026001145.1 Clostridia bacterium
TTCCACCACCAGCATAAACAGGCGTAACGGCCGTTGTCAACATAGCGCATGCTACGAAAAACGAGATAACTCTTTTGGAATTGCTAATTTTTTTGGAACTCATTAAGAATACCTCTCTTCCATGTTTTTAAAATTTTTTGAATTTCCGAACTAAAAAACGTAATCTCTATAGTCTTTAGCTCGCATACTTAAAACAGCTTATCATAAACCCAGCATCATGTCAAGCTTTATTTTGCGCAAAAAGTTAATTTCAAATTCTAAGCTTTCAGATATTTTGCACAAAATACTGGACTCTTGAGTTTGTTCAGACGTCGGCTGCGCCAAACTATGATTCCCACCTTTTTGCGAATTTGATGATTTTTGGAGCCAGTTTGAAAAGAGATTTGAAAATTAGGAGCAGGAATATGCACAAACCCAAAAATATTCCGGCAAGCCTGATGCTATATTCTAAGCCAAACCAATTTTTGAGGGTTGTTGCTGCGGCGGCAAACCCAGCAATCATCGCGTACCACAATCCTTTTCTCAGTTTGTCCATCGGGCACGAAATTCGGTGGAGCAAAGAAAGATTAACGAATGCAACAACAAAAACACAAAGGGTCAAAGTTTCAGCTTCCGCTAGCCCAAACATACCCGAACACAGATAAGTAGAGATAATTCCAATTACCATGGTTAGTGCGCCCGGAATCGCTCGTGCAACAATGTTTGTGAGGAATTTGCCTGTGGCCACTCCTCTGGATTTTTCAAAACTCAAAACAAATGAAGGGATTCCAATCGTAAACGCATTTATCAAGGTTAAGTGCCTTGGGCTAAACGGATAGCCTCTGTGCCAGAATATCAAAATGGCCGTAAGCAGCATTGAAAAGCCGGTCTTGCTCAAAAACATTGCACCGGCTCTTTGAATGTTGTTGAGAATTCTTTGCCCCTCAGCGATAACATTTGAAAGCAGAGAGATATCGCCATCCATCAAAATGATCTGCGAGACGTGTTTGGCCGGCGGACTTGCATCGGCAAAAGAGATGCTGCAGTCAGCTTCTTTAAGGGCCAAAACGTCGTTAACCCCGTCCCCGATCATTGCTACTTTCCGTTTTTCTTTGAAGAGCTTAATAAGATCGCGTTTCTGATCGGGTTTAAGTCTGCCAAAAATCGAATATCTGTCAGCAACATCGGT
>BNZN01000069.1 GCA_026001145.1 Clostridia bacterium
CTCCCGGGTTCCGTGCGGGCGGACCCTGTCCGAGCCATGCGTCCGGGGCCGAACGCCACCGCGCTGTTAACCTTTCCTTAAGGATAAAGTAGCGGGCACGGCGGTATTTTGCGAAGCCTAGGGACGAGCCAGCCGGCACTGCGGATCGCATGACACCGGTGTGTGCATCGAATTGTTCTCGTGCGTTGTGAGTCCCGACGGATGTCGCCTGAAGCCCTCAATTCCTTCTTCGCCATTTTCATTGGATTTGCGCTTGCGGGGGCGCTGACCAGCGGCTTTCAGGCTTTCATGGAAAAGCCCCCCGGTTTCGGATTGCTGATGCAGGAGGCGAGCGCGAAGGCTTTCGCCGCCGTGCCGTTTCTGGTGTTCGCGGCACCCTTCATCATCATGCGCAATACCGTGCGTGGCCGCACGATCGAAGGCCGACGGGTTCAGTTCGTCGCGATGGCCACCGTCATCGCCGGGTTCTGGAGCATGATGTCCGGCACGTTCGTCCTGATGCTGCTGGAAACCGCCGGCATCATCGCCTGATTTCCAGCACTTCCCACACTCGCCAGACCCTGTTCATTCATGGCATGGTCGCTCCGGATTTTCCGCGCTCGATCTGAAGCGCGTTACTGGAGACGACAAAAGAATGGCGATCTACGAGCTTGACGGGCGCGCGCCCGAACTTCCTGCCGACGGACAATACTTCATCGCCGAGACCGCGACGGTGATCGGCAACGTGCGCCTGAAGACCAACGCCAGCGTCTGGTTCGGCTCGGTGCTGCGCGGTGACAACGAACTGATCGAGATCGGCGAAGGCTCCAATGTGCAGGACAACTGCACTTTTCACACCGATCCCGGATTTCCGCTGACCATCGGCAGGAACTGCACCATCGGCCACAACGTCATCCTGCACGGCTGCACCATCGAGGATGGCGCGCTGATCGGCATGGGCGCGATCATCATGAACGGTGCGCGGATCGGCAAGGGCTGCATCGTGGGCGCGGGGTCTGTGATTACCGAAGGCAAGACATTCGAGGATCGTGCGCTCGTGATCGGCGCACCGGCGCGTGCGATCAAGACACTGACGCCTGAGCAGGTCACCGCCATGACCTACGGCGCGCCGCACTACGTGCAC
>BNZN01000070.1 GCA_026001145.1 Clostridia bacterium
GCAGGAACGCGTCGATCTCAACTTCGCCTATCCGTCGCTTGAAGCGCCCGAGGCGCGGCAGCCTGTGAGCGCGGAAACGGTCGAGGACAATCTGCCCGAGATCGACCGCATCTTCCTGTCGATCGCGGCACATCACGATGCGCTCTCGCCGGACGAGCGGACGCGGACGATCTACCCGCGCTATCTCGATCAGAATGCCGGAAGCATTCAGGACGGGCTGAGTATCCGGCCGTTCCGCGACAACACGCCTTACGCGAACGAGGATCTGGTTTACGCCTCATCGCCTCAGATCATCGCGCGCTGCACCCGCGATGCGAAAACGCCCGGCATGTGTCTTGCCGAGCGCCGTATCGAAGGAGCGGATTTGACGTTCCGCTTTCCGCGCGGCTGGCTGTCGAAATGGCGCGACGTCGCGGGCGCGATGGATCAGATCATCATCAGGATGCGCAAGCCGCACGGCTAGCGCGTGATCAGACCTCTTCCTCGATATCGGTTTCGAGGATCGCCATCTGGAACTGGTAGGACCGGTCATCGTCCTCGTCATCGACGAACAGCACGCCGATGAACTCCTCGCCGATATAGACCTCGGCCGAGTCGTCCTTCTTCGGGCGCGGCACGACGCGAATTTTCTGATTGCCGAACAGCCGCCTGAGATAGGCGTCGAGCTTTCTGACTTCCGTAACGTCCACGGGCGTTTCTCCAACTGAACAATGATTGTTGGCGATAGCTTTAAAGCGATCCGGCGCAGACCGCTAGGCCTGCGCCGCGATAAATCGCAACCAGCTTGGATCAGTTGCCGAAGGCGTTGAGCATCTGGTTCATGGTGCGCGACGGCTCGGCGCATCCGGCCTCGCCGACGATCTTCGCCGGCACGCCCGCAACGGTGACGTTGTTCGGAACCGGCTTCACCACCACCGAACCCGCCGCGATGCGCGCGCAATGTCCGATCTCGATGTTGCCGAGGATCTTGGCACCCGCGCCGATCATCACGCCGTGGCGGATTTTCGGATGACGATCCTCGTTCTCCTTGCCGGTGCCGCCGAGAGTGACACCATGCAGGATCGACACGTTGTCTTCGATCACCGCGGTCTCGCCGACCACAAG
>BNZN01000071.1 GCA_026001145.1 Clostridia bacterium
CCCGACCGGTAATACCCCGGTCCATCATCTGGAAATGCATCATGTAGTGACTCGGCGGTGCTTGATGGCACTGCGCGCAGTCTTTCGAAGTCGGCGATGGGTGCAAGAATGGGGAAATCCGCCAAGTCGCGGTCGCATGACAGTTCGCGCAGTCCCGCCCAAACAGCTCCCGATGCGGATCACGGTTGCTGTGGCAGCCTGCGCAGTCGAGTTGCGACTTCTCAATCGGCTCCGAGGCGGGTAGCCCCAAGAGCTCTTTCAAATCGTCCACCATCTGGCGCGGAACGTTCGGATGTCCTGTGTCGCCATAGGCAGCATGTGAACCGATCCGAACGAGAGAGGTGTGAGCCATTTTTATCGGCCGCGCTGCACCGGTGTGCTCTACATGGCAACCAGTGCAGTTCTGGGCGTTTGCGTGAAATGCGGTCGACTGCTTGGCCAGGTCGGTAGCAGCCGTGGTATGACAGTTGATACAGGCAGTTGCCTCAACACCGCGGGTCGGCGTGTGACAAGATTCGCATTTCTCAGCAAGAAACGAGTGCTTTGCGGAAAGCGGCCCAGGCTGGAACGAGGCCTGCCAGCCTGGAAACGATATCGATCCCTTTTTGTAGAGAGTTCCAATAGCCGCTACGCTAATTACCAGCGCCAGCGTGATCAGCACTGTATAGAATGCGCCGAGCTTCTTCACGATAGCCACCGCAATCCATAATAGATCTCGCCCGCCACGTGAAGCGACAATAGGAAATACATCACGATCGCCGCCACAACATGCGCGACGATCCACGGCGTAAAGATGCGCTTCACCCCTTCGCGCGATCCGATAGCATATTCCAGATCGGCTATGCCGTCGACGAGTTGCAGGATCGGCACTTCAAGCAAGGTCGATGCGCTAGGGAGCGGGCTGTTTCCCGCCGCGCTACGGTTTGCCAAGGCGGCTGCCGTGCGGTCGTATGCGGACCTTAGCGTTGCCAACCGCGCTTGCTCCTCGCGCAGCTCCGCTGCGGTCTCAGGCAGGTGGTATCTGCCCACGAGCCCTGTTACCACCACCACCAGTATGCTGATCACCAGTGCGACACCAAGCGCACTCTGGTAC
>BNZN01000072.1 GCA_026001145.1 Clostridia bacterium
TTAACGATGTGTTAGCCCTAACGAAGTGCGCTGTGTTAGCGAATGCCTTCGTACACGGTGAGGCCGCGGATCAGCGACCACTTCCGGAGCGCACGCGGTCCGCGCCGGTCTTGCTTCAAATGACGCCAGGAGGTGAGGCTGAAGTCTTTCAGACTGCCATAGGCCTGCAACTCCCCGACGGGACTGAGCGGCGCAAGCAGCCCGGTCATGCTGATCGGCGCATGCGAGCGGGCGCTGAATGGCAGCAGCAGCAGTTCGAGATGAATGCGCGTTCCATCCGGCGCCAGCGAGGTCGCGCCGGCGATGGTCGCCTGGGTTTCGTGGGCCACAATTCCGAGAATGTCCTGCATCTCTCCGCGGTCGGCCTCACGGAACAGGCTGAGGAGGCTTCGCCCCTTCAGATCGGCGCCGAACAGGGCGCACATCCGGGTTCCAGCCACCCGGAACGGGTAGCCGGCGGAGGCATCGCAGGACAGTACGAAAATGTCGCCAAGTAGATGCCGGACATGGCCGGGTTCCAGATCGCCCCGCTCGGGAGCGGCCGCGCCGGCGCGCTTCCTGTCCCAGTAGGCGTAGAATTCCTGGCTTGCTGGATGCTTCATGACCCGATTCCGCCCCGCTGACGACGATGGCGGGACAGATTTGTCCCGCTTTCAGGCGCCGCGAGGCCCCTTCTTGTTGTGCGGGACTTGAGGTGCAGCGTCCATGCCGGAGCGGGGATTTGGCTTTCTCCCAGCCGGATTTGCGTTGTTAAGATTAATTTAACTATGAGCTTCGTGGAAACGCGCAGGGCGGTTAGTGTCCAGCCACTCCAAGTTGCCGGTCTTCTCCAGGGATCGGCGGTTGTGAACTCAAGGTTGAATACAGGCGGCGGAAAACGATCTGGTCATTGTACGGGGAGGGGTGGGGATACCCGGAGCGTGAATCGCTCTTACCCGGACAGTCCGTACAGGAAGACCGGCGAGACCAGGGGAGGGCTTTAAAGCCCTCCCTTTTTCTTTTCCGGACCGGCCCTTGTGCTTGCACCGCACCGCCAAAGCCGCCTATCTCAGAAGCTGGCCCCGCTTCGGACATTG
>BNZN01000073.1 GCA_026001145.1 Clostridia bacterium
CGCTTTCTGATGATCAGGTGGAATATGCTTTTGTTTGTGAAAACGGGTTGATAGATTATGTGGCAAATCACAGTTTGACTGAGTGTTCTGAAAAAATAGATGCAACATTCGAAGAAGGAAATGACAAATCCCTCTGGAAGGCGCTAACCATGCTGGGTTTTATTTATTATATGCAGGGGTTTGTTTTTGATGCAGTTCAAGTTTTTAACAATGCCATTTATTCACAGCTGAACAAAGAGAATCTGATTCCAAAAGCGTTCTTGAACATGATTAGGTTACACGCTCCGATAGAATATAAAATAGCTGACATGTTTGTTAAAAACAAAGAGTGGTTGGAACTTTGGAATGAGGGAAGGTTCGAAACGCTTTTGCCAGATTTGGAAGCGCTTGATGAAAGCCCAGAAAAAAATATCATATTTGCTAGGATTTGCATTGAATTTGGAGAAATTGATAACGCTGTTTCTTTTTATAAGAACGCAATAAATTTTCCGCGAAATACGGGAAAATATCCGATGCAGGAGGTGTTAGAGAAACTAAAAGAACATGGACGCGAAGATTTGATAAAAGAACTTGAAAAATAATTATGTGAAGGGGATTATTATGGGCACGAAAACTTTAGAGGTTAGAAATCTTTCAAAGGTCTATGGCAAAGGTGAAACAGAAGTCAGAGCATTGGATAATGTGTCGTTTTCGGTTGAAAAAGGGGAGTTTGTGGCTATTGTTGGGGCATCCGGTTCTGGCAAATCAACATTGCTGCATCTGTTGGGTTGTGTTGACAGGCCAACCAGCGGTGAAGTGATCATTGAAGGGCAAAATGTTTACAACTTGAGTGAATCTGATCTCGCGGTTTTCAGGCGCCGTAAAATCGGTTTGATATATCAATTCTACAATCTGATACCGATTCTGAATGTTGTTGAAAACATCACGCTGCCCCGTTTGTTAGATGGTCAGAATGATGCTGACAATCTGGATGAAATCATCAAGCTTTTGGGTTTGGAATCTCGCAGGTCCCACCTTCCGAATCAACTTTCGGGTGGGCAGCAGCAACGCGTTTCGG
>BNZN01000074.1 GCA_026001145.1 Clostridia bacterium
GTGGAGAGTTATTAAACCGCTCAAACAATGTGTAAAATCTAGCAATGCTAGCGCACAATACAGGTGTTAAAGGGTTAGTTCACACTCAAAGCGCAAAATCAAAAAAGAAGATACCAAACACTGAACAGTACAAATTACTGCCTAACGTTTGATATCTTTTCGGTTTAAGGAATACAGCAGAGTTCTTGAAATGATTAGACCCTTTCTGAAATCAACTTTTCAAATTGGTCGGAATCCAAACCTCGACCTCTTTTGTTGCCGTAAACTTATTTTCGTCCACTATCTCTTCGAATGCAATTAGACCCTCGATCTTCCTGACTTTTTTGGTTTGCGTATTCTTTGTTTTCTTCTCCTTTTCGGGGCAATTTACTGTAATTACTTTCCCTGCACTATGAAAAGCGATTTCTCTGTTTTTTGGGATTTCTTTTTCTACTGCCTTGAATTTCACAGAGAAACGTGACGGGGAAACATTATCCCAAACGATTCGTATGTTAAATGGCATTTTTATTTCTTTCGCTTCGTTCACTTCTTCTTCCGCTGCTTTTGTTTTTTCTTTCGCTGACTTCGTTTCTTTTTTTACTTCTTTGGTGTTTTCAGAAGGAAGGAACGGGCTAACAAGCTTTTCTGCATCAATTGTGATAATTTTCTTCTTCTTTTCTTTGGACACATATATTGCATCATCTTCATGATTTTCATTCAGATACCCTTTTGGTACACCGTTGAAGTGGATTTCAATATTCTGGATGGTTTCTCCGGAACTAGGCGACAGACCACTATCTTTCAGAATCTTAGGTATGTCGGACAAGACAGAGCCAAAAGTTTCATTTTTCTCAAGGTTGACGCTGAAAGAGATGGTTTTATCGTTAGAATTCAGCTTTTGAGAAACCAGTGCACTAACACCCCCTTCAAAGGGTACAATCGAAGATAAGAGCAGAGCTAATGAGGCGAATAATCTTTTGTTATTGCTTACAATCATCATATCGAAAAGTTCCTTTCTGAATATGTTGAATGCTTTTTCATAACGTAAAAATATCCTA
>BNZN01000075.1 GCA_026001145.1 Clostridia bacterium
ATCCTGTCGTTCTCGACCACAGGCAGATGCCGGAATTTTCCGGACGTCATGACTTCCATGATCGCGCCGACAGTGTCGGTTTCCCGGCAGGTGATGACCTTCGGCGTCATCACGCTGCGAACCGGCTCTTCGAGAACGCCTGCGCCGCGCTCGCCAAGCACGCGCACCACGTCGCGCTCTGAGAGGATGCCGTCGATTTTCTGGCCGCTCATCACCAGGACGGCGCCGATGCGGCGCTCGGAGAGAATCTTGATCGCCGCCGAAAGCTTGGTTTCCGGCGACACGCTGATCACCTGGTGGCCTTTGGTACCCAGAATTGCCCGAACCGTCATTATAGCCTCCCGAAACTCCGGCCGCGGGGTTGCGCGTTGACGTCGTGCGCGGCGCGGCTTTCAATTCTGCTGTCGAGTCAAACAACGTATCGTCTGATTGGTTTCTCGCGCCTCCAGCGTCATCGATGGCGATGATGGAGCAAATACCACCTGCTCGCAAGACTGCAGGTATTGCGCAGGTCAGCCAGAAGCAACAGGCACGGGTCAGTCTGACGCAGGCGGCAAAACGCCAGCATTGTTGTCCTGCACAATCGCGCGCGGCACCGGGTCGAACAATGAAAACAACACCAGACCGGCGATGAAGCCGCCTATATGCGCCTGCCACGCGATGCTCTGTGCCGACGCGCCGATGGCGATCGCGCCGAGGCCCGTGATGATATTGAGGCCGAACCAGACGGCGAGGAATCCAAGCACACTCGAGTTCTGCAACGACCGCACCAGCGAAAGTGCGGGTACGCGCGCCGCAGCTTCCGCATCGCCGCGCCGGAACGACAGGAAGCTTCCGTGCTGGAAGGCGAAGCGGATGGCTGCGGCCATCATGCCGGACACGGCGGCGGATGCACCGATCATCGGCGCAACCTCATGCTGATGCGTCACGAGATGCGCGAACGCGCCGGCAATCGCGGTCACGGCGAAGAATGCAAAGAACCGCACCGTGCCGAACCGGCGCGCGACCGCACTGCCGAACGGGAGCATCCA
>BNZN01000076.1 GCA_026001145.1 Clostridia bacterium
ACCTGGCAGGAGTTTTAGCATTTGAGGCAATCTTCAAAAAGCTGATATGCCTATATAATGTGAATGTTGTGGAAAGTGACGTGGCCGGTCTAGGGCTCATTTTTGACATGTTGTTTGGTTATGACAATCTTGTTTTTGTTCTGAACGATTCGCCTAAATTCCCAATTTCAAATTATAGCAGGTATAAACCGTTTGTTGATTTGGAAGTCAAGCCATTAAATTTAGCTGAGCGCTTGCAGATGTGGAAAGAATTATCGAAAAAACACACATTTCAAGAAACTATTGATTTCAAAAACATAGCAAATAAATTTAATTACACAGCTGGGCAGATGAAGACTATTTTGCAAAAAGCGAAGGTTCTTTCTTGCGAAGAAATGAGCAGTGAAACAAAAAGTGGAATAAAAAGTGACGCGTTAACAGATGTGTGCAAAACGTTTTCTGTTCATAACCTTGAAAAAAAAGCAGTGATGATAAACTGCAGATATACCTTTGATGATCTTGTTATTGATGAAAGCCAGAAAAAAGTGTTGATGGATGCGTGTAACTATATCAAATATAAAGATATTGTTTATGAAAGTTGGGATTTCGGTTCCAAGGTCGCATATGGCAGAGGACTTAGCATGGTGTTTTATGGCCCACCTGGAACAGGGAAAACAATGGGGGCGCAAGTTATTGCAAACGAGTTAGATCTGCAGCTTTACAAGGTCGATGTATCACAAATTATGAATAAATATGTTGGAGAAACGGAAAAGAATCTCAAGGATATTTTCGCAGAAGCAAAGACGAGCAATTCAATTTTGTTGTTTGACGAAGCGGATTCTCTGTTTGGAAAGCGAACAGATGTTAAGAGTTCTAACGATAAGTTTTCGAACAATGAAATATCATTCTTGCTTCAACAAATGGAAGAATATAATGGTGTTTCAATTTTAACAACAAACAAATTCAATCATTTCGATGATGCTTTCAGAAGAAGGATCAAGTTTGTCGTCAACTTCCCTGCTCCTTCAGTTGAGATGAGA
>BNZN01000077.1 GCA_026001145.1 Clostridia bacterium
CCTAGATCCGCCATCCCTCCGGGGGCTGTACAAACCACCTTGTTTGCGTGTGGCGCAACTGCGTTTTGCGTCCAAGCGACGTTAGCGTAATCTGTGCCGCAGCTTATCATTTTCTCGTTGAAAACCGGGTTCGCGTCGGCCGCGACGTTTATATCCAGATCTGGGGTCCCTTGCTGGCTCGCGTGCGCTGTTATGACAACTTGTCCGTCGGTTCCGGCTGCCCTCCAAGCCGCCGGCATATCGTCGGCGGGGCACAAAAAGCGCATGTGGTTTGGTGCGCCTTCCGCAAATCCTGTACCACAAAACCATTCAGGGCCGTGCGAGTTTTGTTTTGCCGCTTCCCAAACATCAGTTCCATACGCGCCTTTGTCCTCGGCCGGGAATATTTTCATCACGGTGTTGCGGAAAACCTTCTTCAAATTTTCAATTTTCGGCGCTAATTGGGCGTATCCAAAGCCTTGCCCATCGACTGCTACCTGTTTTTTCAGCTTGATGGCCGTGTTGATAACTTTCAAACCTTTTCGCACACCGGCATCGTCATTTGTTACACCAGAAAGAGACGTGGCTGCCGCGTCTATTTCATCGCTAAGTTCTTTTACGTTGTAGTACACGGCGCCGCCTTTCATGTCGCCTGCCTATGAGGAATCAACTTGCACAGCGTACATTAATGACTCGCCTCCTGATAACGCGAGGCCTGTTAAGTCAGTTTTTGCATCGCTCAGTGGTGCTAATTCTCCACCCACCACAGGAATGTAGGTAGCACTTTCCAGAACCGAAACCGGATAACTTTTGCCAGCTCCAAAGCTCGGCGCCGAGAACAGCGTCGCAATCATGGAACTTGCCACAATCAACGACATGGTTTTCTTGAGTTTCATAAGACCCGCCCTAATAAAATAAATGATAAAAGATCCCAAATTCTGCAATTTGTTACAGTGTTAGTGTAACATAGAATTTTGGAAAAGGCAATATGGTTTTGAAACTCAACCCAAGACAAGTGTGTAGCGTTACAATTGA
>BNZN01000078.1 GCA_026001145.1 Clostridia bacterium
GTTCGCGAGCCTTTTGGTATTTGCCTGTGAGCTCATCCATATCATCCACTTTAACGCCGTCTGCAAACTCATAAGCAAACTTCAAAAGCTCATCAATTGCACATTGCTTTTCACTTTGACAGCTGTTTCCTCCGATTTTAGTATTTCTTCTTCTGCCAATTCTTCAATATCACCTGTACTCAAAAGGAGAAGAAATAAAACAGAAAAAATTTGGCTAGGGAGGGAATTTTTGTGCCTAAAATCTTGATGAGATGTTTAGAGTGTGTTATGAATTTTGAATGCAACAGAAAAAACTGCGAATTCAGGTGTTGTGATAGTTTTAACACGGTTTTTTTTAGTAACAAAAGTTATAAAGCGCTGAAAGAGAGCAGAAATGATGAACTAAGACAGCTTACTCGTAGCTTTGTTCTTAAAAATGAAGAATCCATAACTGAATTTGATGCCTATGTTATGGAATCTGGCGGCAAGTGCCCGATGCTTTGTGAAGACGGCAGTTGCCGTGTGGAAAATGTTTTTGGTGCAAAGTTTATGGGATATCCTTGCGGAACATATCCAGGTTTTGCGCAGCAGGTTGGCCCGTATTATGAAGAAGGGGTTTCGTTAGCGTGTCCGCTTGTGGCGAGGACTGTTCTTAACCAAAAGGCAGGACTTAATTTTATCAACATGCAGCGAGATGTGAGCAGAGACCTCCCAGCACGGAAATATACAGACATAAGGAATGCTTATGGTAAACATATTCAAGATGTTAGAGATATTGGCTTGAATATTCTGAAAAATAGGGCTTTGGAAGTTGACGAACGGCTCTGCGTTCTGGCCATTCTTTATAATCATTTGGAGCAGCTTTTCACAAATGGAGACGCGCAGGTTTCAGTTTTTGTTGAGTTATATAAAGACAAAGTAACAGATGACGAACTAAAATCGTTATTAGGTGAATATGATCGCAATTTCAAAGAACAGTTGGCACTTGGGTATTTGTTTAGCAAACCACTGTTGGCAAGTGAAAACAATG